>JBDHVF010000089.1:0-15580 GCA_039809605.1 Polyangiales bacterium
CCGGGCGCCCCGCGACGATCGTCTTCACGCGGACGAGCGACGAGGGGTGCGGCCAGCAGGTCGTGTTCCCTTCGCTCAACACCCGCCGCGACCTGCCGCTCAACCGCCCGGTCGAGGTCGCGCTCACGCCGAGCGCAGGCACGATCGCGTTCACGTGCGGCATGAACATGCTCCGCGGGTCGGTCGTGGCGCAGTAGCTTCGGCGGCGAGCGCGGGCGATGGGCGCCTCGATCGCCCGCACGACGGCACCTGCGCCTCGCGCGCGGTGCAGGAGGATCTCGCCGCGAAGCGCCCGCACTCGCCGCGCGAGGCGTCACGCGCGACGACGACCGCGGCGCCGTCGCCGAGGCGGTGCGAGGCGTGGCGCGCCCGGTGGTCTTCTCGGTCACGATCATCCTGCTCGTCGACCTCCCGCTGCTCGCGCTCAAGGGCATCGAGGGCAAGATGTTACGGCCCATGGCGTCGACCATGGCGCTCGCGGGCTCGGTCACGTTCGCGTTGCGGGTCGTCCGTCGCGCGGGAGCGGCGCTCAATGTCGGTGGCGGTGGTGGGCGTCGGGCGTGTGGGGGTGGTCGTGGACGATGGGCGCGTGGCGGTGCGGGTGGGCGTGCGGCTCTCCCGGCGGCGCCTCGGGGGCGTGCGCGTGCTGGTGGTGCTCGTCGTGGACGTGGACGTGCGCGTGGTCGAGCGCCTCGTGCGCGTGCGCGTGGCCGTGACGCTCGCGGAGCAGGAGCGCGACGCCCGCGGCCATGGAGGCCATCGCGAGCCCGTCGGACACGTCGAGGGATTCGCCCACGATGAGCGTGGCGGCCAGCGCCCCGAGGAAGGGCGCCGTCGCGAAGTAGGCGGCCTCCCGCGCGGCGCCCACGAGGCGGAGCGCGTACGCGTCGAGCACGACGCTCGCGCCGTAGCTCACGCTCCCGAGGGCCAGCGCGACGAGCGCGACGCGCGGCGGGGGCAGGCGGCCCGCGACGGCGAGCCCGAGGACCAGGTTGAAGGCGCCCGCGGCGAGCGTCTTCACCTGCACGAGCGCGAAAGGATCGCGCAGCGAGAGCCGCTGCGTGAGGTTGTTGTCGAGCGCCCAGGCCGCGCACGCGCCCGCGAGTAGCAGCGCGCCCGCAGTGTCGGCGCGGTGCGCCCCCGGGCCGACCCGGAGCACCGCGGCGCCCGCCAGGATGAGCGCCGTCGCCCCCGCCGCGTACCGCCCGAGGTGCTCTCCGAACGCGAGGACCGCGAGCGCGATCGTGAAGGGCGCCTCGAGGTTCAGCAGCAGCGCCGCCGTCACGGCGCTCGTGCGCGCGAGCCCGAAGAGCATCAGGAGCGGCCCCGCGACGCCCCCCGCCGCCACGATCACCGCGAGCCTCGGGAGGTCCTTTCGCTCCAGCAGGGCCTCGGTGGTCGCGGGGCGCACGCGGCGGTAGACGGTGAGCGCGAGGCCCGCGCCGAGGAAGAGCAGGCCCGCGAGCACCTGCGGCGTGACGTCGCCGAGGAGGCGCTTCGCGACCGGCGCCGAGACGCCGAACAGCGCCGCGGCGAGGAGCCCGAGCGCCGCCCCCTTGCGCTCGCCCCAGCGGCTCATGCGCCCCCCTCGAGCGGCGTCGCGTTGCCGCGAGAGGGTCGCGCGAGCGCCCCGTAGCGCAGGTAGAGCGCCGGGACGACGAACATGTTGAGCGCGGTGGACGACAGGAGCCCGCAGAGGATCACGACCGCCATCGGGGCCTGGATCTCGCTGCCGGGCCGCGACCCCGCGAGCGCGAGGGGCACGAGCCCCAGGCCCGCCGCGAGCGCGGTCATGAGGATCGGGACGAGCCGCTCGAGCGCCCCCCGGCGGACGGCCTCGTCGGGGTCGGTGACGTCCTCGACCTCGACGAGGTGGTGCACGTGCGCGACGAGCATGATGCCGTTGCGGGTCGCGATGCCGAAGAGGGTGATGAAGCCCACGAGCGCGAAGCCGAGCGCCGCGAGGAGCAGGAGCTGGAGGCCGCCGAGCGCGCTGCGCTGGAACCGAGCGCGCCGAGCAACGGGGAACGGACAGGGCCAGGTGCCATGAAGCCAGGGGAATCCGAAAGAAACCGGCCGTCAATCGGTTTTCTTTGCGCCTCGCGCGCGAAGGGGCGGCGCGCTCCTCGGGAGGGCGGCCGCGGCGAAAGGCGCCGTCGCCCCGCTCTCAGGTGCGATACAGAACGTGCGACACAGAAGTCGACGGGGCGCAGGGACCGCCCACGCGACAACATCGAGCTGGAGGAGGAGCGATGAGTGACGAGATCGATCGACGGGCGTTCGGCGCGGGCGTGGCCGCGACGGCGGCGGTCGCGGCGCTGGCGCAGGCCCGCGACGCCGAGGGACAGCCGCGGTCGCGTCCGCAGGTGCCCGAGCTCGCGGCGGCGCCGCCCGAGAAGCCCCTCGTACCCCTGCCGTTCGCGCCCGGCGCGCTGGCGGGGCTCTCGGAGCGGCTGATCCGCACGCACCACGAGAGCAACTACGGGGGCGCCGTGCGCAAGCTCAACGAGATCCGCCGCCAGCTCGCGTCGGCCGACCCCGATCAGGCCGGCGGCTACTGGAGCCTCTACGGCTCGCTCAAGGGCGCCGAGCTCTCGGCGCGCAACAGCGCCCTGCTGCACGAGCTCTACTTCGCCAACCTCGCGCCCCCGCCCGCAGGCGACGCGGGCGTCGCCGCGCCCGCGAGCCTCGGGCGGCTCCTCGCGGCGCGCTTCGGGTCGATGGAGCGCTTCCAGGCGCAGATGCGCGGCGCGGCGAAGGCCGCGAGCGGGTGGGTGGTGCTGGTGACCGATCCGGTCTCGCGCACGCTCGAGGTCGTGCAGACCGAGGGCCACGCGTTCGGCACATGGGAGGCCGCGCCGCTGCTCGTGCTCGACGTGTTCGAGCACGCGTACGCGATCGACTTCGGCGCCGACAAGAGCGCCTACTTCAACGCCTTCTGGCGCAACGTCGCCTGGGCCGAGGTCGACCGGCGCGCCACGCGCGCGCTCGGTCGGCTCTGACGCCGCGCGTGGTGTGACATGGGCGAAGCGGCCCCGCGGTCTCGGGCGACGACGGCGAGGCGCTGGCGGTCTTCACCACGACGCGCGCGAACCGAGGAGGGCTCCTCGTCGCGAGGTTCGGGGCCGACGGTGCGCCCGTCACGGCCCCGCAGGAGCTTCCGCTGCGCTGACGCACCCGCGCGGTCGTCGCGTGCCTCGGGTCGACCGATGAAATGCTCGGGCCGTGCGCTCCGGCTCTCGCGAAAGCCTACGAAAATGCATCGGTGCGTGCGGAGCGGCCTCCGATCGTGACGTGGAGGCACAACAGGTCGGCGAGGAGCGAAGATCCCACACGACGGTCGCTGCTCAGGGGCGAAGTCGCACGAGCAGCGTGTGGTCGCCCGACGTGTCGCGCACGCTCCCTACGTCGGTCTCGATCCCGCTCCCCGAGACGGTCGAGAGCGTCACCTCGCCCGAGGGGTCGACCGCCACGAGCGGCCTCCGCACCCGCTCGCGCCCCAGCCGCTGCGACCAGCGGTGCGTGCCGTCTGGGGAGAGGGTCGCGACGAATGCGGTCTCCACCCCGGTCGTCGAGGGGGTCGGCGGGCGCAGCACGCCACCGCCCAGGTCGATCGAGTTCGTGAAGACCCCCGCGAACACCAGATCGCCCGAGGGGTCGACCGCGAGGCCCGTGGCGTTGCTGCCCTCGTCGACGCCGTCGCGCGAGTAGTACCGGCCCCAGCGAACGCTCCCCGACGCGCTCAGCGAGACGAGCGTGGCGCCGCGCGCGTTGAGCGAGAGCGTGCCGTTGAGGTTGATCGTCCCGTACCCGGTGCCCGCGAGAACCAGCGAGCCGTCGGAGGGCAGTCGCACCATCGCGGAGACGTCGAGGCGCTCCGATGGGGAGAGCAACGTGCGGCTCCAACGATCGGCGCCGCCCGGGCCCAGGGACGCGAGCGCGAGCCCGATGGAGCCCGTCGTGGGGCCGACGACGTAGGCGTTGCCGGAGGCGTCCGCGACGATCGCGCGCACGCTCGCGAGCTGCGAGAGCGCGCGGGACCAGCGCAGCGTGCCGTCAGCGGCCAGCGACGCAGCGAAGCAAGCGGACGGTGCGCCGGCGACGAGCGGCCCGTCGCCCAGGTCGACGGTGCCGGAGAAGGTGCCTGCGAGGTAGAGGTTGCCGTCGTCGCCCGCGGCCACGCGGCTCGGGTAGAGGTTCGTCCACGTACGACTCGATCGGTGCATGCCGGACGCTTCGTAGATCGCGAGGAAGCCTCCCGGGCCGACCATGCCGCCGCCGAAATCGACGGGCCCCTGCGAGGAGCCGACGATCACGACCAGGCCCGCGGCGGTCGTCGCGACGGCGCTGGTGAAGATCGATGCTTCGTACCCGAACCTTCGCGCCCAGCGAGCTTCGCCCGTCGGCGATACGCTGGCGAGGTAGCCGTTCTCGACCCCCACCGTCACGAGCACGTCGCGGCCGAACGTCACCGTCCCCCGGAGGCGTCCGAGCACGTACGCGTTGCCGGCGCGATCGACCGCCAGGCCGAACTCGTCGGTCGTGCCGCCGCTGCCGGGCTCCCGCACCCAGCGCGTGCTCGGGCGCGTGCAGCGCGCCGCCGCGCAGGTCGAACCCGCGCCCAGCGCGCAGGCGAAGGTGCAGGCGCCGCACCGCGCGACGTTCGACCGGAGGTCCGCCTCGCAGCCGTTGAGCACGCTGCCGTCGCAGTCGCCGAAGCCCTCGGTGCACGCGGCGATCTGGCAGCCCGAGTCGCAGCGGGGCGAGGCGTTGGGCAGCCGGCAGGCTCGCCCGCATACGCCGCAGTGGTCGGTGCTCGTGCGCAGGTCGGTCTCGCAGCCGTTGGAGGCGTCGCCGTCGCAGTCGCCGAAGCCGACGGCGCAACGCACGAACTCGCAGCGTCCGGCCGAGCACTGGCTCGTCGCGTGAGGGCGGTCGCAAGAGGTGCCGCCCCCGCCGCAGTTGCTCGTGTCGGTCTGGAGCGAGACGCACCGGCCACCACACGCGGCGCTCCCGGTCGCGCAGTCGGGCGCGTCCGGCCTGGCGTCGAGCCCCAGGTCTCTCGGCGCGTCGAGGACGTCGACTGCATCGAGCATCGCGCCTCCATCAGGAGAGCTCGCGTCGAAGACCTCGGCCTCCGAGGCGACGTCCATCGCGCTCGCGCCATCGGGGACGCCTGTGTCGTTGGCGTCGACATCCGTCGCCGCGTCGCGCGGCGATGCGCCGTCGAGGAGCGCCTCGTCCGCGTGATCGCTCGACGGCTGGTCCTCCAATGGCGCGTCGAGTGCGAGCACATCGGAGGCGTCGTCCATCATCGAGAGCGGCTCGCTCCCGTGCCCCGCGTCGCGAGCTCGGTAGGTCCAGTCGGGGTCCGTGCAGCTCGCGCAACACGCGACGAGAAGGGCGATACAGCGCAACGTCACAGGTTCCCCTCCGCGCCGAGGACCACGCCTCCGTTCAGCGGCGAGACGAAGGCGCGCGTCGATGCCGACGCGGGCGCCTCCGAGTGACGACCGCCCAGGACGAACCAGATGCCCGCGCCGATCGCGGCCGCGGCGCCGACGGCCAGCGCGACATTGGTCGCCGCGGTGAGCGCGCGGGCCCGCGTGTCGTAGGAGACAGCGCTCGGGTCGCACCCGGTGCCGTCGCACGAGGCATCTCGGTCCGAGATCGCGCCGTCGTGGAGCGCCCAGAGCACGGCGGCGGTTCCGAAGCTCAGCACGCCGACCCCCGCGACGACCCATGGGCCCGCCCCTCGCGCGCTGCTTGCTGCGTGTGTCGTGCGGGTCCGTACGTCGGTGAGCCGTGCGGGAGGGAGGCTCGGGAACGTCACCGCGACCACGTCGCTCGCGCCGCGCGCGAGGTGAGTCGTCCGCTCGAATCGACGGCCGTCCGGGGTCGTCGCGGCGATCACCACCGCGCCGGGCAGCACGGGGATCGAGACGTTCCAGAGCGGCTCGACGAGCTCGTGGGAGTCGAGGAAGACGCGCGTTCCGGCGGGCGGTTGCTCGACGCGCACCGTGAGCCGGCTGACCTCGGGCGCGATCCGTGCGCGGAGGCTGGTGCACTCCTCGAGAATGGCGGCTCGGTTGCGCAGCGTGGGGTCGGCTTCAGCCTCTCGGGCGCACCGCTCCGCGTGATCGAGCGCCTCGAGCGTGTGGCCGAGGGCCTGATGCTCCTGCGCGATCAGCAGTCGCAGCGACGGGGTCATCCGCACCTGCCCCGCGCGCGTGCCGAGTGCGAGCGCCTGCGTGTGGTCGCCCGCGACGCGCGCCTGCTCCGCGCGGTTGATCAGGTCGCGCCGCGCCTGATCCGTCGGAGACTCCTGCGCGAGGGCCGCCGCGGGCAGCGAGAGCACGACGAGTGCAGTCCACAGCGTTCGAGGCACGGCGTCCTCCTACTCGGCGGGGATGAAGCGGGCGGCGGTCGAGGGAGCGAGCGCCGGAGCGGGCGTCGGCGCGCGTGCGCTCGACGGCTGCGACACAACGGCGCCCCGAGGCGCAGCGCCACCGGCGCGAACCCGGCGCGCAAGCGGACGTGGAGCCCCCGCGTCGTTCGGTGTGTTGGCGGGCGGCACCACGGTGACGGGGGCGGGTGTGTCTCGCAGCGCGGGGGGATGCTCGACGGGTGTGGCGACGGGCGCTCGGACGGCCGAGGGCGACGCGATGCCTTGCGCCGGCGCGCCCTTCGTCGCGTACCCGACGAGCGCCATCGACGATCCCAGTATCGCGAGCACCGCCACGACGACGATGGGTGCGCGGCGCGGCGAGCGCCGCGGCGAGAGCTGCGACCGCACCTCGGCGGGTCGCAGCGTCGTCCGCGACTCCGCGGGCGCTCGTGAGCGAGGCGTCGTGATCGACTCATCGAGAGCGACTGCGGACCTACGCTCGGGCACGCTCGACTCCAGCGCGGCGAGGAGCGCCCCCGCGCTCTGGAAGCGCTCCGTGGGGCGGAACGCGACCGCGCGGCAGAGCACGGCCTCCCAGGGGCCGACGTCGACGCCGACGCGCGCGGGCGTCGGGCGCGTCGGCGAGAGGATCGCGGCGTAGGTCTCGGTGAGATCGCTGCCGGGATACGGAGGTGCGTCCGTGAGCAGCTCCGTGAGGATCAGACCGAGCGCGTGCACGTCGGTCCACGGGCCCGTCCGGGTGCCGCTGACCTGCTCGGGCGCGGCGTACGGCGGCGAGCACGCCTGGAGCCGTGACTGCGTCGCCGTGTGGCCCGACGCGCCCGCGTGCTCCTCGTCGCCCATCACCTTGGCGATGCCGAAGTCCAGCACCCGCAACGCGGGCTCCCCCCGGCGGTTGCGGACGACCATGAGGTTGGCGGGCTTGAGGTCGCGGTGCGCGATCCCCGCCTCGTGCGCGACCGCGAGCGCTTCGAGCACCGGCCGGAGGAGGGCGAGCGCTTCGGCGGGTGACCGTCCGCGCGCGCTGCGACGAGCCTCCATGTCGTCTTCCAGCGTGGTGCCGTCGAGCCACTCGAGGACCATCCACGGCGCGACCTCGCCGACCGGCATCGGCCCGACGCCGAAGTCGATCACCCGCACGATGGCGGGGTGGTCGAGGTCCGCGATCAGCCGCGCCTCCTGCGCGAATTTCTCGAGGAAGGGCCCGCGCAGCGCCGGGTCCAGGCCGGAGGGCGTCTTGAGCACCTTGATCGCGACGGGTCTGCGCAGCCCGCAGTGCGTCGCGCGGTAGACGACGCCGAAGCCGCCCTCGGCGACCACGCGCTCGACGTCGTACTTGCCGTCGAGCGTGCCTCCCACGAGGCCGAAGGGGTCCGCGTCGAGGCTCATGACGACGAAGTCCCCACGTCGGCGCAAGCATCGCGGCGAACCCACCATCGAGGACCGGAGACGTCGCCGCGACCTGCTCCCACTCCCATCGTGTTGCCCGAGCATTCAATAAGTCACTTTGTGATTAAGGTAAAGTGTCTCTTTTGGGTGTGTGGCCTCATGTGCGCTCTGCCCGTGTGCCCGAGAGGAAGCGATCGAAGCGTCGAGGACCTGCCACGAGGGCGTTCTCTGCGCGGCTTCGCGCGGTTCGTGAGGGGCAGCGCCTCACGCAGGCCGAGCTCGCGGAGCGGGCGGGGCTCGACGTGTCCTACGTGGGCCAGTTGGAGCGCGGCCTGCGAGACCCCTCGTTGTCGTCGCTGGGTGCCATCGCCGCCGCGGTCGGTCTGAGCGTCGCCGAGCTGCTCGAGGACGGGGACCGCCCCGCGCTCGACTCGCTGCTCGTGCGAGCCATCGTGGAGGAGCTCAAGCTCTTCGCGAACGATCAGCTCGACGAGGTGCTCGTGGTCGTGCGCGCGATTCGAAGGGTGGCGCGCTCGGCGGTGCGGAGCCCATCCCCTCCAGGGGAACCTCCCACCACCGGTTGATCGCCGCCGTGCAAGCAGCGCGAAGTCGACGAGCTCACCGTGCGGGTGCGCTCGCGCGTGGTCGGCCTCGCGCCCGCGCGCCGCGCTCTTGCGTGGGTCGTCGCGCCGATCTTCGACGTGGGCGATACCGTGATGCCGTGGACCCTCGTCGAAGGCATCCGCGCTCGCGCCGAGGCGCTCGCGCTGGCGCAAGAGCGTGCGTGAGCGTGACATCCTGAACCTCGCGCGGCGCCTGCGCATGCGAGCGCGAGGAGCGGCGTTGCGACGAGGCGTGTGACGAGGTCGTTGCCGAGGGGCCGCCCCTGCGCGTCGTCGTCGAGGCACACCATCGCCACGCGCGTCGCCTCGCCGGGCTTCGCGCCGGGCGTCACCTCGCTCACGAGGTACTGGTGGTGGCGCGCGTTTACGATGTCCCGGCGTGAGGCAACGAGCCGGGTGCGCGAGATGGGCGCGATGGTGCGAGCGCCTCGGGCGTGGTGCCGAGGATGCGCGCGGCGAGCTCGGCGCGACCTCGGGCGCGGTCGTCGAGGTCGAGCGCGCGGCATACAGCGCGGAGCTCGTCGCGCCCGAGACGCCCCACGAGGTCGGGCAGCGCCGGCAGCGCGGGCAGCAGCGCCTCGATCTGCGTGTCCTTGGTCTGGGAGCCGGTCACATCGAGGCCCAGCTCGCGCCCGAGCTCCGCAAGCCGCAGCTTCGGCAACGCCGAGAGCACGGTGCGTGGTGCGGGAGCGGCGGGCGTGATGGACCCCATGTGCGGGCGCGATCGTAGCCATGCCCGCCGCGCGAGGGGAAGGAGGCTCTCCGCGGCCCGCCGCGCGATTTCTAGCGCTCGATTTCGGGCAGTCGATGACTCGGCCTCGCTCGCGTCCGACGCGCTGAGAATCAGGGCCTTTGCGTGTGCCTGAATCCTGTGAATGAAACTCACGCCCGCCCTGCCGAAAACCCGCCAGGGATATTTCCCGCGGGACAATTTCGAGCGGGTTTCCTGTTGCGCGATATTCGTGAGTAAAGGCCCGCCAGTTCGAGGAGTCGGCCACCGTCCGGCCTGGGGTGGCCGATGCGTCGTGCCCCGAGCGTGCGCGATCGCCGCGGGTTTGCTCTTGAGCGACACAATGTGCGATCGTCCTATGCGATGACCGACGCATACGTGCAGATCGCGCCGATCCTGCTCCCTCGGGAGCACGTCGAGCGCATCGAGCAGCACCGGGCGACGTACGCCGCGCTGCGCGCCGGCGTGCCGATCAGCACGTCGTGGGCGCTCGCCGACATGCTGCGCCTCGGCCTCGACGACCTGCAGGAGGAGCTCGTCGAGCGTGGCCGAGAGCCCGGCGCCCTGCGCGCCCAGGTCTCGCACGACGGAGTCGGCTGCTTCTTCGCGGCGCCCTCTCCACCGCGCGGGTCGCGGTGGGCGCCGCGCAACGGCAAGCCGGCGCACGGCTTCATGAGGCTCCCGGCCACGCGTCTGCCTGCGGCGCTCGTGAACGACCTCGCGGACACGCTCAAACATTTCCGCGAGGCAGCTCCGGGACTCGTCGTGAGCCGGGCAGCCCTCGTCCGCGAAACGCTCGCTCGGGCGATCGCGCGTCTCGACGCGCAGCGCGAGATGCACGACGCGCTCGCGCGGCTCTCGCAGACCTCCCCGATCCCGCCGATGACGAGCGTGATCAAGCTCGCGGTCCCGATCCCAGCTCGGGGGCGCCGACCCAAGGTCGCGAGCCGGCGTCCATCGAAGCGCCGCGCCGCGCGCAAGCGGTCGACGCGGACGAGAGCTCGTCGAAGCACGCGCGCCCGCGGGCGTGACGACCCCGACCCACCGTCAGCGCACGCCCGTGATCGCGCCTCGGGGCGGGCGTCATGACCGCCCCGCACGACTCCGGCGCGGGCACTGCGCCTCGCATGGCGAGCACCTGCGCGATCTGCCGCGACGCGGGGATGCTCGTCAACGTAGCGATCGACGGCGTGGTGATCACGGCCTGCACGCCATGCCGCGCGCAGCTCAGCGCGTTGATCGCCGCGCTGGCGAGCGTCGCCACGCGTCCGCGCGTGCTCCCGCAGACCATCGCGTGGCTCGCGAGCCTCCTCGCGCAGGGGGGCGCTCCCGCGAGCGCTCGCGATGACTCGCCGCCGGCGCGCGTGGGCTCAGCGACGCGGCCCTCGACGCCGAGGTCGCTGCTGACCACGCGAGAGGCCGCGGACTACTGCGGCTACCGCTCGACGAGCGCCATCCGCAAGGCGGTCGAGCGCGGGCTGCTGCGCCCCGCGGGGCGCCGCGCCGGACGCGGCGCGATGGTGTTCCGCGTGGAGGACCTCGACGCGTACCTCGCGGGCGGGGCGCGTGATACGGTGGGGGCCGGACGATCGGGCGTGCCTCCGCATGGAGGCGATGATGAGCGACGACCCGAGGTGGGTACGCCGATGGAACAGCTGGATCGCGCCGAAGCCCGCGAGGCCGGGCGTGTGGCGCAGGAGGGACGGAGGATGCCTGGTGCGGGCGCGGGTGCGCGACCCGAGCACGGGCAAGGTGCGCGAAGTGAGGATGGTGCTGCCCGACGCCGACGCGCTCGGCGCGCACCTCACGCTGCTCGAGGAGATCAACCGCATCCGGTCGGGAGCACCGCTCCCGCCGGCCTCGCCGACGACGGCTCCGCAGGAGCTCGTGCCGCCGGTGATCACCCCCACGGAGACCGCGCCGGCGAGCGTTCCTCTCACGCCGCGGTCGACCCTGCCCTCCTTCGGGAGCTACGCCGTGTCACTGCTGGAGCGTAAGATCGTCGAGGGCAGGATCCGCTCGGCGAAGAACATCCGCACGTGGCGCGACACGCTCGAGAAGCACCTGCTGCCGACCTTTCAGCACGTGCCGCTCGACATGCCCCGCAAGGCCATCGTCGACTGGAAGACCGACGTCGCCCGGCTCGTGAGGGCCGGGCGCTACTCGCCCAACACGGCGAACAACTGGCTCACGCTTCTCGGCGTGATCCTGCGCGACGGGTGGGATGAGTTCGAGATCGAACGGCGCTGCCCCATCGACGGCGTCGACAAGTTCGACACGCGCGAGCACGAGACCTACACCGAGGAGGAGCCCAACTCCCTCACGGCGTCGGAGGTGCCGCGCTTCCTCGCGAAGATGCGGGCGCTGTACCCGCAGCACTTCGCCATGACGGCGCTGGGCTTCGCGACGGGGCTGCGGCCCTCGTCGATGCGCCCGCTGCGCCGCCACGGACCCAAGCGCGACCTGATCGTCGAGGACGGCACCCTGCTCATCCGCCGCTCGCACTCGGTCGGCTCCGTCATCATGGAGACGACCAAGACCGCGCTGCGCCAGCGCCTGCGCCTGCCCGAGGACCTGCTCGCGGTGCTGCGCTGGCACATCGACACGCTCGACGGCGCCGCGGCCGAGAGCGAACTGCTCTTCCCCACCGACGAAGGCGGGCTGCGCTCTCCGTCGGTGCTCCAGAAGCCCTTCACGGTAGTGGCCCGTGAGATCGGGCTGCGCAAGCACGTCTCGCCGCGCGCCATGCGCAGGACCTTCCAGGACCTCGCGCGGGCCTCGGGCGTCTCGGACCTCGTCACCCGCCGCGTCTCGGGCCACCAGACCGAGGAGATGCAGCGGCACTACTCGACCGCGAACCAGCAGGAGATCCACGACGGCATCGCGCGGATCGTCACCACCGCTGGCCTGCGCCTCGCCCACAACCCCGATGCCCAGGAGGAGGGCCCGCAGACCCCCGGTGGTATGCACGGTGGTATGCATGGTGGTATGCACGCCGCCGGAACGAAAAAAGCCGGTTAGCGACAACGCGCCAACCGGCTGATTTCATGAGGGATTTCTCGGAGCGGGCGACCGGGATCGAACCGGCGACGTTCAGCTTGGGAAGCTGACATTCTACCGCTGAATTACGCCCGCGGAAGGATCGCTACGGTACTCGAATCACTGCGGCTGTCAAGCATTCGCTCACCTGTACGCGAGCACCAGGGCTCGCGCGATGAGGTGCCAGCCGTCGGCGGTGATGAAGAGCAGCAGCTTGAACGGCAGCGCGACCGACGTGGGCGCGACCGCGTGCAGCCCCGCGGCGATCAGCACGTTGGCGACTACGAGGTCGACCACCAAGAAGGGCAGCAGCACCAGGAACGCGATCAGGAACGCGCGCGTGATCTCCGACACCGCGAACGCAGGGAGCAGCACCGTCACGTCGTCGTCCGATACCTCGACGCGAACTCCCACGGACGGCTGTCGCGCGCGGCTGCGGCGCGCGAGGTCCGTGAAGAACGCGCGGTCTTCGTGACGCGCGTTCGCGCGTAGGAAGCGCACCACCGGCGGACGCGCCTGCTCCCAGGCGTGCGTCCACGCGGCGGCGCCCTGCGGAGTGGCGAGGTCGGTCGCGGCCGCTTGCGAGAGCGCCGGGCCCGCCGCGTCGAGCACCGCGCCCGCCGTGGGCGCCATCACGTGCAGCGTCAGAATCGCGCTCAGCCCCAGCACCACGAGGTTGCCCGGCAGCTGCGGCGTGCCGAGCGCGTTGCGCAGCGAGCCCAGCACCACCGAGATCTTCACGAACGACGTCCCCATGAGCACGAGCGCAGGCAGCAACGTCGCGACGCCGAGCAGCAGCGCGAGCGACCCCAACCCCTGCGGGCTCACGACGCGCCCCCGTCGCGTGCGCCGCCCGATGCAGCGCCCCGCCAGCGCGCGGCGAGGCCGTCGAACGGCCCCGGCGTCGCGGGGCGCGCCGGTGGTAGCTCGTCGTCGCGCAGCTCGGCGAGCAGCGTCAGCGACTGGTCGCTCGCGCCCACGACGAGCACACGCTTGCCGACGCGCACGAGGAACACCGCGCGCCGCGCGTCGAGCGGGGCCCGCTCGAGCACCTCGACGCGACCCTCGCCGAAGCCTCCGAGCGCGCGGCGGCCGCCCCACCGCAGCAGCCACCACGCGAGCGCGCACACGAGCGCGAGCGCCACGAGCGTCTGCGCGAGCGCGGCGCCGTAACCCGAGGATGCGAGGGGTTGGGGGTTCACCGGGCGCGGACGATACCGCGGCGCCGCGTGGCGTGTCAGCGCGTCGTGGGCGAGGGGGCGGTCACGCCGACGCCTCGGCGGGCTCCTCGGTCTTCGCGCGGGCGGGCGTACGGGCGCCAGGCGCGTCGAAGTCGACCGAGCGCTCGAGCACCTCGGCGACGTCGAGCTGCTCGACGGGGCGCTTGAGGTCGTCGCCCATGCCGTTGATGCCGTCGGTGAGCATCGTCTGGCAGAAGGGGCAGCCCGAGGCCACGACGTCGGCGCCCGTGTCGAGGAGCTGCAGCGTGCGACGCTTGTTCACGCGCTCGACGCCGTGCTGCTCCTCCATCCACATCTGCGCGCCTCCGGCGCCGCAGCACAGACCCTTCTCGCGGCTCCACGCGGCCTCGACGAGCTCGACGCCGGGGATGCGCTTGAGGATCTCTCGCGGCGGCTCGTACACCCCGTTGTAGCGCCCGAGGTAGCACGAGTCGTGGAAGGCCACCTTCGCCTTCACACCCTTCGAGGGCACGAGCTTCTTCTCGGCGAGCAGGCCCATGAGAAAGTCGGTGTGGTGCACGACCTCGAACCTCGCGCCGAAGTCGGGGTACTCGTTGAGCAGCGTGTTGAAGCAGTGCGGGCAGGTCGTGACGATCTTCTTCGGCTTGTAGTTGTTGAGCGTCGCGGCGTTCTGCTCGGCCAGCATCAGGAAGAGGTGCTCGTTGCCGGCGCGGCGGGCGGGGTCGCCGGTGCAGGTCTCCTCGGAGCCCAGGATCGCGAAGCGCACGCCGGCCTGCTTGAAGAGGCGCACGGTGGCGCGCGCGATCTTCTTCGCGCGGTCGTCGTAGCTCGCCGCGCAGCCCACCCAGTAGAGCACCTCGGCGTCGGGCGCGTCGCTCATGAGGGGCACGTCGAGCCCCGAGGACCACTCGGCGCGGTCCTGGCGCGTGATGTTCCACGGGTTGCCGTTGGTCTCGAGCGCGGTGAACGTGCGCTGGAGCTCCGCCGGGAACTCGCCGCGCACCATCACAAGGTTGCGCCGCATGTCGACGATCTTGTCGACGTACGTGATCATCACCGGGCACTGCTCCTCGCACGCGCGGCAGCTCGTGCAGGCCCAGATCACGTCGGGGTGGATCACGTCGGGCACGAGGTTGGTCGTGAAGAGGCTCGCGGTCGCCGCGGGCGTTGCCTCGCCGCCCTCGGCGGGCTTCGGGGGCTCGGGGGCCCCGCCCTTCGCGACGGCCTCCTGGTGCTCGTAGAGGTGGTCACGCAGGTCGATCGTGAGGTGCTTGGGCGAGAGGAGCTTGCCGGTGCGGTGCGCCGGGCAGTTGTCCGAGCAGCGCCCGCACTCGGTACACGTGTAGAAGTCGAGGATCGACTTCCACGTGAAGTGGTCCATGCGCGCGGCGCCCACGGGGGCGGCCATCGGGTCGGGCAGCTCCATGCTCTTCGTCATCTGCTCCATGAGCCCGTCGGCGGTCTTCGCCATCGGGCGCAGGCGGCCGGGCGGGTCGAGCGAGCGCGTGAGCACGTTGGGCAGCGCCGTGATGACGTGAAAGTGCTTGCCGTACGGCAGGTAGTTGAGGAACGCGAACACCAGCGTGACGTGGGTCCAGTAGCCCACCTGGCCGATCACCTCGGCCGCGCGCTCGCCCGACACGCCGAGCGCCGAGAGCAGGTTGCCGAGCATGCCGCCGAGCAGGTCGCCGTTCTGCCACGCGAGCTGGTTGAGCATCTCGCGCGGCGCGCCGGGGTTCTGCGCGATCGCGAGCGAGAGCATGTGCCCCGCGTCGTAGAGCACGTCGGCGATCATCATCGTGCCGATGACCCCGAGCACCACCCACGCGTGCCACCCGTACGCGAGGCGCTTGACCTTGTCGACGAGCCTGAAGCGGATGAACGTCGCGACGCCGAAGAGCACCAGCAGCACGACGACGACCGCGAGCAGGTTGTACGAGCGGCCCGCGAAGCCGATCGCGCCGCCCGCCGCGGGGTCGAGCACCCAGAGGTTGAAGCCCGGCGAGTACGCCCTGCCCACCAGGATGATCGTGCGCAGGAGCAGCGTCGCGAAGCCGATGAAGATCCCGTAGTGGGCCAGGCCCGCGAGCGGGTACTTGGGCATCTTGATCTGCATGCGCAGCGCCCAGAAGAGCGCGAGGCCGCCGGCCGCCGCCGCGCACGCGCCCGCCGCCGCGTAGGCCGTCGC
>JBDHVF010000090.1:0-15461 GCA_039809605.1 Polyangiales bacterium
GACCTTCCGGCTCGTCGCCGAGGACGCCGGGCCCGTGCCCGCCGCCGGCAACGTGCTCGAGGGCGGCTACACGGTGAGCACGCGCGACGTGCCGACGGACGTGCACACGCTCGCACGCTCGTCGCGCGGCGACGCGCAGGCCGCGCGCATCGCGCAGTACCACACCAACGCGGCGGTCTACGACTGCCCCGATGTGTCGCGGCACCTCCCGCCGCTCGTGCGCTACGTCCGCGCGCCGCACTCGCGCACGCCCGCCGCGGCTGACGCCGAGGCGTGGCGCGTGATCGCCGACTCGATGGCGCGCTTCCGCTCGTACGAGTGCGTGGTGCAGGGGCACGGGCAGAACGTCGGCGAGGCATGGGAGGACGTGCGCCTCTACGCAGTCAACACCGTGGCGCACGTGCGCGACGAGCTCGCCGGCGTGTCGGAGCCGATGTTGATTCACCGCGTCGAGCTCCACGGCTCCCGCAAGGACGGGCAGACGACGCGGCTTGCGCTGCACCCGCTCGGGGCGATCGACCTCGACGCGCGCGCGGCGGCCGAAACGAGCTGACCGATGGTCGAGTTCTTCCACGTGCTCGGCACGACGCTCGGGCAGCGCGTGCGCACGCTCGTCGCGCAGGTGCGCGGCCTCGGTCGCGACGGCTCCGACGCGCTCTCCGTGCCCGGCGCGAACGCCGGCGCGGCGACGGTCGCCGAGCCCGGCGACGACGTCGAGGTCGTGCAGCCGCTCGGGCTCACCGCGCGCCCCGCGCGCACGCGCACGCTCGAGGCCGTCGTCGTGCGCGACGGCGACGAGGTCGTGGTGCTCGCCCTCGTCGACAAGGGGCTGCCGACGCTCTCGGGTCTCGAGGAGGGCGAGACGCGGCTCCACGGCGCGGCGGCGGGGAACGTCGCCGCGTGCGTGCGGATCAAGGTCAACGGCGACATCGAGATCACGCCCGCCGAGGGGCGGAACGTGGTGCTCGCCGGCGGCGCGTCGCCCGCGGCGCACGAAGGTTCCGCGACGACGGGGCACACGCACCCGGCGGGCGCGCTGGTCGCGGGCCCGTACGCGGTCACGGGCGCGACGGCGAGCGCCACGGACACGATCGCCACGGGGCAGGGCTCGGCGCGGGTGCTCGTGCCGGGGAGTTGAAGCGATGGCTCTCAACGCAGGTCAGTGCGCCGCGGACCCGGTGACGGGGCTCGCGGGGCGCGTGTTCACGCGGCTCCAGAGCGCGGGCGCGGGCACGCTCGGGATGCTGCCCGACGCGTTCACCGCAGGCTCCCCGGCGCGCAACGCGCTCGCCGGTCTCATCGAAGCGATCGCGGGCGCCGTGGTCGAGGAGCTCACCACGAGCGCGCAGGTGCACGTGACGATCAACACGGGCAACGTCGGGCTCCAGCGGTACGTGAACGCCGCGGGCGACACCGTGGCGTGCCTCGCCCCGTCGGCCAACCACGTCATCGACGGCGTGCTCGAGTGATGGGCGCCGCGACCCCGTACGCGCGCGAGCTCGACGCGCGCACCGGCGACGTCGCGCTCGACGGCGACCGCCACCGCGCGGGCGCGCCGCTGCTCGAGGTGGCGAAGCGCGTCGTGCGCACGCCGCTCGGGCGCTTCCTCCCCGACCCGACCTTCGGCGTCGACTACGCCGCGGTCGAGCGCGCGGCGCCCGAGCAACGCCCCGCGGCGCTGCGCGACGCGCTCGTCGCCGCGTTCCGCCGCTGGACCGACCGCGGCGTGATGGTCGACCTCACGGTCAAGACCGAGGCCGTCGGGCGGCAGCTCCGGTTCTCGGCCGAGTTCTACGACTCGCGCGCGCCGCGCGGCACCCGGCCGCTGCGCGTGACTGGTGTGCTGTGACCACGTCGACCTTCGTAGCGCGCAACCGCGCGACGATCCGAGACACGTTCCTCGGCAACTGGCGAGCGCGCTACCGCGCCGCGGGGCGCGACCTCGACATCACCGAGGGCGCGGACGCCTGGATGCTCGCGAGCGCGCTGGCGCTCGAGCTCGAAGGCGTCGAGGCCCGCGCGCTGGCGCTCACGGCCGAGATCCTGCCCGACACGGCGAGTGACGCGTACGTGCTGCGGCACGCGCGGCTGATCGGGCTCGACCTCAAGCCCGCGGTCGCCGCGGTGCACACGATCTCCGTCACGGGCTCGGTCGGGGCGTCGTGGGCGACGACCGACCGGCTCACGTCCGCGGGCGGCGTCGTGTTCGTGCCGACGGCGGGCGGATCGCTCGGGTCGACCGCGGGCTCGCTCTCCGTCCGCGCACTCGAGGCGGGCACCGGGGGCAACCTCGCGGCCGACGCGGTGCTCCAGTGGTCGACGGCGCCTGCGGGCATGGACACCTCCGCGACGCTGGTCGCGACGACCACGCCCGGCGTCGACGTCGAGAGCTACCGCTCGCTCGCGCGTCGCGTGCTCGCGTGGTGGAAGGAGCGCCCCGGCTCGGGCAACCGCGCCGACTGGCGCGACTGGTGCGAGAGCGTGCCCGGCGTCGACCGCGCCTTCGTGTACCCGCTCCTGCACCCGACGCTCGGCGCGAACACGCTCGGCGCCGTGACGGTCGTGTGCCTCGCGCCGTCGCCCGACCTCGTCGCCGCGGCCGGTGTGCTCGCGCTCGCGAGCGACCGCGTCGAGGGCGCGGGCGACTACGTCGACGAGGGGCAGAAGCGCCCCGTTACGATGCCGGCAGGTGACTACGCGATCGTCGCGGCGATCGCGGACCCGACCGACGTCACCGTGCAGGTGGTGCTCGGCACCGGCTTCGCGTGGCCCTTCTCGGGCATGTACACGGTCACGAGCGTGGCCGACGCGCGCACGTTCGACGTGGCGCCCGCGCCCGCGGGCATCCCCATCGGCTCGCTCGTTGCGGTGCGGCTGCCGTCGACCGCGTACGCGCGCGGTGGCTACGGGCTCGCGAAGGTCTCGGGCGTCGCGGGCAACACCGTCACGCTCAACACGGACCTCCCCGCGGCGCCCGCCGTCGGAGCCACGATGCTTCCGGCGCCCGACAACTGGACCGACATCCGAGACGCGATCCTCGCCGTCTTCGACTCGCTCGGGCCCGGCGACACGAGCCCCGCGACGCGCTGGCCTGCGCCCTCCGACGAGAGCCCCGCGACGCTCTATCACTCGGCACTCGTCGCCGCCGTGATGGGCGTTCCGGGTCTGCCCGGCGCGCCCGCGGGCACGCGCGGCATCGTCTCGGCGAACGTCATCGCGCCCGCCGCAGATGTGACGCCCGCGGCGCGGCACCTCGCCACGCCCGGCTTCATCACCATCCAGCAGTGATCGTCTCGGCGGTGCGCGGTGCGCCGCCGCTCTGGTGACAGCATGGCTCGAACGAACGCGGCGACGATCGCCACGGGCGCCACGCTCGCGGCGGCGCTCTCTCCCGTGGGCGCCCCCATCCCGCTCGGGCTCAACGGCTCGCTGGCCGTGTGGCTCGACTACACGCGCCACGCGGCGAGCACGACCGGCGCCCCCATCGTGGCCGTCGAAGTGTCGCGCGACCCGCAGGACACCGAGCCCGGCTCAGTCGGGCACTGGTCCCGGCTGCCGATCGTCGACCAGGCGAGCTACTCCGCGGGACGGATGGACGTCGAGCCCTTCGAGGCGCGGCTCCAGCCGAGCGCCGCGGGGACCACGACGTACCACGTGCCCGACCTGTCGGTGCGCCACTACAACTGGTGTCGCATTCTGCTCGCCGACGACGACACGACCAACCGCGGCACCGCGGACGTCGCCGTGACGGTGCAGCCGTGAGCGGCGGGTTCTTCGGCGGCGGCCCCATGATGGGAGGCGCCGGCGGCGGCGGCGCGACGGTGCCCGCGGGCGCGTCGGGCGACGTCGTGACGCTCGACGGCGCGGGCGGTCTCGCGTCGGCGACGCCCGCCGCGACGCGCTCGGCGATGGGCTTCGCGCCCGTCGGCAGCGTCGCGGGGCTGACGTTCCTCGCGCGGTGGCGCGCGAGCTCGCTCGGGCTCGCCGACGGCGCCGCGGTCGCGGTGTGGGCCGACGAGAGCGGCAACGGGCGCGACCTCACCGCGTCGGGCTCGGCGCGGCCGACGTACCTCGCGGCGAGCTCGATCGGGCCCGCGGTGAGGTACGACGGCGTGGCGAACGTCATGGCGACCGCGTCGCTCGTGCCCGCGACCGGGGCTAACCCGCGGACGCTCTACGCGGTGATCGGCGAGACCACGGGCAACGACGGTCTGCGGCACCTGATGCACTACGGCACGGCGGCGACCCGGCAGGCGTACGGCCTGCTCACGAACAACGCCGGGCCGTGCCCCGGCACGCACTACTGGTTCGAGTCCGACACGATCCGCACCGGTTACAACTACGCGAGCGCGAGCTACCCGCGTGTCCTCGTCGCGTCGTTCGACGGCACGAAGAACCGGGTCTGGTGCAACGGCGTCAAGCTCATCGAGTACACGCCGAGCGCCGCGCTCGCCACGGGCTCGACCGTGCCCCTGCGCATGGGCGCTAGCGTCGCGACGGGCGAGTGGTTCGGCGGGCTCGTCGCCGAGGCGGGCGCCGTGGCTGACGGGCTCACCGACGCGCAGGGCGTCACGTTCAGCCGCTACCTCTGCGACGCGTACGGCGTCGCGTGGGGCCGCACGTCGTAGCCCGTCACCGATCGGCTACGCACGCGCCCGCGCGGCACGTCTGCCCGGTCGGGCACCAGCGCCCACATGCGCCGCAGTTGGTGAAGTCGTCGCGCAAATCGCGGCACAACTCGCCGCAGCAGGTGAGCCGCTCGCCGCAGATCGAGGCCGAGCAGCGCGCCGGCAGACAGACGCCGCCCACGCACGCGAGCCCGAAGCGACACGCGGTGCCGCACGCGCCGCAGTTCATCGCGTCGGAGCGGAGGTCGGAGCACGATGCGCCGCACGCCGTCGACCCGGCGCGACACCCCCCGCTCGCGTCGGGCTGCGGTGCGGGGCGGTCGACGGGCGTGCTCGCGTCCGTCGACGCGTCGGGCGTCGCGGGCGCGTCGGGCGGGGCGTCCGGTGCGGGGGCGTCGGGACGCATCGTCGGGGCGTCTACGGGGGCGTCCTGGGGCGTCGGAGCGTCCGCTACGGGCGTCGGGGCATCGGGGGCTCCGTCGGGCGCTACCGGGGCGTCCTCGGGCGTCGCAGACGAGTCCTCGAGCATCGGGGGGGCGTCGACCGGCGAGGCGTCGCCGGGCGGTGCAACGACGAGCGAGGGGGCACAACCGATCACGAACAACATGAAGGCGAGAGCGGCTAAGTCGCGACGCATGGCCGCCCCTTCAACCACGCGCACGGAAGCGCGTCCAGAGGTGCCCGGTGAAGTTCCCCCAACCGCTGCCGTCGGGCGACGGCGACGGCGCGCGCATCGCGCGCAATCTCGCGGTGCTGCTCGGGCCCGCGTATCAGCCCGCCGACGGCACCGCGATCGCCGACGATCTCCAAGCGCTCGGCGGCGCGATCGCCGACGCGCGCGCGGCCGGCACGCGCGCCGTCGATGAGGCGTTCACCGACTCGGCGACGGACCTCCTGACGCCGTACGAGGAGCGCCTCGGCGCGCCGAGCCCGACGTCGAGCAACCCGGAGCGTCGCGCGCGACTGACCGTACAGCGTCGCGCATCGGGCGCGGGCACGCCCGACCGCTTCCTCGCCGCGGTGCGCGCCGCTGCGGCCGAGGCGGCACTCTACGAGAACACGTGCACGGCCGTCGCCGCGACGGACCCGCGCGGCGTGTTCCGGTTCGCTATCACGATCCCGGCGGGCACGTGGTCGAGCCCGTCGAAGCTCGCCGCCGTGCGCGGCGCGGCCGAGCGCGCGAAGCCCGCTCACACGCGCTGCACCGTCGGCACGCGCGTCGGCTTCCGGCTCGACGACCCCGAATCGCTCCTCGATCGCGACCTCTTCGGGTCGTGAGGTGACTCCGTGGACAACATCCACACGTATTCGGCGCTCGACGAACTCGCGAGCGCCGACGTCAACGAGATCCAGAAGCGCGCCGTGGGGCTGCTCGTGGCGTCGGGCGGCGACGCGAACGACCTCTCGGCGCTGCCCGCGGGCGCGATCATGCGCGTGTGGCAGCTTGCCGCCGACATGGCCGACAAGACGCACAAGACCGTCGACAAGTCCGTCGACTGGAGCGACCGGCTCGTCTTCGTGGTGTGCCGCACGTCGGTCGCGTCGAACGTCAGCCCCGGCGCGGGCGGCGACAGCGACTTCGACAGTCTCGGCACGAGCACGCTCCGGCTCGCGTACGGCTACACCGGCAAGGGCGCGCTCAACGTGAGTTCGACGGCGGTCGCCGACGGCGCAGGCAACGAGCCCGCGCCGGCGTACACGACGTCGTGGGTCGTGCGCATCGCCGCGGGCCTCTACCTCTACGCGGACCCCTACAACGCGAACGCGCTCTGCATCTACAACGACACCGGCTCGACGATCAAAGAGCCGCACGTGATGGTGCTCGCCACCGAGCGGACGGGGAAGCGCCCGTGACGGCGGCGATCATGGCGCTCCTGGGCGCCCTGTTCGGCGGCTTCGGCACAAAGCTCCTCGAGCGACGCACCGCGCGAGAGAGCGCCGACGCGAAGCTCCGCGACGAGCTGTGGAAGGAGCTCGGCAACCTGCGCGAGCAGGTCGGCCAGCTCTCCGAGAAGGTCGACCGGCTCAATGGCGAGCTCCTCGCCGAGCGCGAGACCAGCGGCCGGCTGCGCGTCGAGCTCGCCGCCGTCACCGCCCGCGCCGAGCGCGCCGAGCGGGAGCGCGACGAGGCCGTCGCCGAGCTCGAGGCGCTCCGCGGAGCCGTCGCGAACTGACGCTCACACGATGAGCCCGCGCCGCAGCGCGAGAGCTCGCGCGTGCTCCAGACGCAGCCGCGCCGCGCGGTTCTTGATGGCGAGGTACTCGCCGGGCGACAGCGTGTCGAGCCCGCCCCACGCGATCGCGGCGACGTGCGCGACGAGCGTGCAGTGGTCGCCGTGGGAGGCTCTCGCCGCCTCGTCGACGAGCGCGTGGACCTCTTCGATCGCGAGCGGCATCGCCGGCTCACACCAATAGTCACCGCTCGGCAGACGGTAGAGACCTCGCTCCCCGGCGATCACGCGATGGAAGCCGCGCCGCTCCATCTCCTCGTTCAGCCGCAGGTAGTCATCGGGCGTGGCGCGCCGCAACAGCACGCGCGCCGTGAACTTTGTTGGCTCGTCGTTCGACATGGCGATCCCCTCCTTGGGCCGCTTGCGACTTGGACGATAAGCCCGTGATGTCCCGTGTGATGCCACGCACGCGGGGCAGGTGCACGCACATTCAGTTGCGCGACGACCGCGGTGCGTTCACCCGCCGCACGCGTCGCGCCTGACCCGTTCTCGCACACGCATCGGGCGCGATGACGCGCCTGTCGGAGTCCGCTCCATGTCACCGCTTCTCATGCTCGCGACGTGGGTCGTCGCGCACTGGCCGCAGATCGTCGCCACCGCGGGCGCCATCGCCACGCTCGGTCAGGCGATCCCGCCCTCGACGTGGGCGAAGCTCGTCGCGCGCTACCCGCGCGTCGCCGCCGTGTTCCGCGCCTCGAGCGCGCTCGGGCCCGACGTCGTGAAGTTCCTCCGCATCGTCGCCGAGGTGTGGTCGCGCCGCGCGCCCGCCTCGACGACCGCCTCGAACGGGCGCACCGACGCCCGCACGGACTCGAAGTGAAGCACCTCCGCTCTCTCCTCGCGCTGCTCATGGTCTTCTCGCTCGCGCTCGTCGGCTGTCTGCCCCCGCGCCCGCTCCCCGACGGAGGCATCGTCACCACGCCGCGCTCGTGGACCGACACCGCGCGCGTCGTGCTCCAGACGCTCGGGTGGGCCGTGCCCGCCGCGCGCGTCGTGGTCAACGCGGTCGTGAGCGACCCCGGTCGCACCCAGGTCGTGCGCGCGCTCGACGCCGTGACCGACGCCGCGGGGCGGCTCGAGTCCGCACTCGACGCGTACGAGGCCCGCGGCGGCGACCGCTGCGCCGCGCACGCCGCCGTCGCGGGCGTGCGCTCCGCGCTCGTGTCGCTCGCGCAGGTGCTCGCCGACCGCGGCGTCGCGCTCGGCGTCGTGCTCGAGCACGCGGCCGACGCCGCCGCGGGCATCGCCGACGAGCTCGTGCCCGGCTGCGACGCCGACGCGGGCTGGCAGAGCGCCGGCCGCGCCACGAGCAACGCGCTGCGCGCGATCGAGCTCGGCGCCACGGCCCGCGGCGTGATCCTGCGCCGCGACCTCGACACCATCCACCCCGCGGAGGGCGACGCGGGCGCGCGGTGAGCGCGCCCCGCACCTACGGCTGGCGCCCGCCGCCGCACGGCCATCTCGGCGCGCGTACGCGCGCGGGCGCCGGTGAGCTCGCGTGGCTGCCCGAGGAGCTTTCCCTCGAGCACGTCGCGCCCGACGTGACCGACCAGGGCTCGCTCGGCTCGTGCACCGGCCAGGCGTCCGCGTGCGCGCTCGCGATGCGCCTGCGCTGGCAGCGCATCGGGAACTGGCTCCCCGCGGCGCTCGACCTCTACCTCGGCGGCCGACGGCTCGAAGGGACCGCGGACCTCGACGCGGGCGCGCTGCTCGCCGACGTGCTCAAGCACGCCGAGCGCGAGGGCTTCGCGCCCGACGCGCTCTGGCCGTACGTCGAGCGCGTGGGCGAGTTCCGCGGGCCGCCGCCCGGCGCGCTCGCCGACGTGCGCGACCGCACGCGGCTCGTGTCGTGGGAGCCGCTCGACTGGCACCTCGAGACGCTCCAGTGGGAGCTCTGGTGCGGCTACCCCGTTGTGCTCGGCGCGCAGGTCTTCGAGGCGTTCGAGCGCGTCGAGGGCGACGGCGTCGTCGCGATGCCGGCGGGGCGCGTGCTCGGCGGTCACGCCATGTGCGCGATCGGCTACTCCAACGCGCGCCGCGCGTTCCGCGTGCAGAACTCGTGGGGCGCCACCTGGGGCAACCGCGGCCGGTGCTGGATTCCCTACGACTACGTGCTCAACCCGTTCTTCACGGGCGAGCTTCACGCGGTTCGCGCCGTGCGCGCCGCGCAGTGAGCCGCG
Source organism: Polyangiales bacterium (assembly GCA_039809605.1). Classification (GTDB taxonomy): domain Bacteria; phylum Myxococcota_A; class Polyangia; order Polyangiales; genus CAISKJ01. The sequence goes on from JBDHVF010000090.1 coordinate 9,040, forward strand.
CATGAACGCGCTCGAAGGGCCCGCCGTCACCCTGTACGACGGCAACGGCATCTCCCGAGGCTGGCGCGACGCGCGCCCGCTGCTCGAACGCGCGCGCCCCCCGCTCGTGCAGCTCCATTGCTGGCCGAGCGCCGCCGCGCGCAAGGTCGCCGACGAGGTGCGCGCGCAGACCGGAGCGCGCGTCCTCTTTGGCTGCGGCGTCGACGGCATCGCCCGCAAGGTCGCCGCGGGCTCGTGGCCCGTCGAGCGCGCCGTGGCGCAGTTCGTCGCCATCGCGCGTGGTGTCGTCGACGCGGGCGCGCTCGTCGTCGTGTGGAACGCCGAGACGTACTGGAAGGCGCCCGCGGGCTCCGCGAAGCGCGCGCTCCTCGAGCGCGTCGTGCGCGAGGCGCTCGCGGCCGTCGCCGCCGCGTGCCCGACGCTCGTGCAGGCGTTCACGTCGTTCGATCACCCGACGTACCACGGCGACTTCCCGTGGCGCGCGTGGCTCGGCGACGGCTCGCCCATCGCGCTCGCGCTGCCGCAGGTGTACGCTGCGCCCGGCGGCGATGTGATGGCCCACCGCGGGGCGCTCCCGGCGCGCGAGGCCCGCGCGCTCGCGTCGTGGGCCGCGGCCGTGCGCGCGCACTGGTTCAACGCCGACGATCCCGCCACGCCCGCCGTCGAAGGCCCGGCGTGGCGCCCGTACTACCAGCTCCACCACGTCGCGATGGCCGACACGGTCGCGGGCGCCGTCGCGCACCCGCTCGCGTGCCTGTGGGCCGCGCCCACGCGGTGCGACGACGCCGGGCGGCGCGCCGTGCTCGCGCTCTGCGAGCTCTGGCGACGCGGACTGTGGGGCGAGGGCGCCGTCGCTCGCTTCCAGGCGGGCGCCGGGCTCTCGCCCGACGGCGTCTGCGGCCCGCTCACGCTCACCGCGCTCGGCGTCGAGTAGCTCCCCCACCACCTCGACGGCCACCCGCGACCGCGGGCGCCGCGCCGTCACCGCGTCCGATTCACGGGATGCGTCAATCCTCCCTATGCGTTCGCACGTAGCCTCTGTTCGCCCGCGTGATGCGTCACAGCGGTAAGCTCGTACGTTCAGGCGAGCAGCACCTCGGCGCACAGAACGTGAAGCCTGCATCGTCAGGCTCTACGGCAGGCACGTCTCTACTCGTCGCTGCCTTCACCTTGAGACTCGTGGACGACTCGGTGCTCGCGAGGTTGACGTACGCGAGCCGTTGTTCGCCGACCAGAGCACCAGGCGCACGACGATCGGCATTCTTGATGGCTAGCGCGCACTCCTTGTCGCCGCGAGTTTGCACGAGCGTCAGCAGGCCCTCCGTGAACGTCAAGATCGTGAACGTCGGCGAGTACAACGTTACGTAGCACTTCCGGTCGAAGGACCGCGCGCATGTCGAGCCTGTCCATGGCCGAGCGGCTCATCCCGCTCCACGCGCCACCGTGCGGGACTTCTACGCCACGCGATCGGCAAGTCGCCGGGCGACGCGCGGTGGTCGACCTCGACGTGGCGCCGGAGCCGGGAGCAAATGCGAACGTGGCGGTCACGCCTGCGGCGGCCGCGATCGCGAGGTCGCGCTCGCTCAAGTGGCGTAAAGCCGCCGCTTTTAGGCGTTCTGGACGTTCGGCGACGGCTCACCCGCGGCAGGTCGGAAAGTAGCTCCGTCTCGCGCGGCAGGTGGAGAGTCGCGCCGACGCAGCGAGAACACCAATCTCGATCCTCTCGCGCGTCGGAGTCGAACCATGGCGAAGCCTCAGAAGAAGAAGCGGAGTCGAACGATGACGAAGCCCCCGAGGAACGAGGAGCGGCCCCCGCGGCGCGTAGCACCGCGCCGGGGGACCACGAGCCAGCAGCCGTCCGAGCACGCCGCCAAGCGAGACCAGGAGGTCGCGACCCGCCCTGCGGATAGCGGTGACGACGGTACGACGTCAAGAAAGCGGCGCGACGAGCCGCGGCGGCGCTGGCGCCTCGCGCGCATCGACGCGCTCGCGGTGACGCTGGCGATCGTCGCGCTCGTCGCGGCGGTCGCCCTCGTGGCGATCACGCACCGGGCCGAGATGCACGTCGACGCGCCCGGAACCCACCTCCACGTGCGGTCGCCTGCGGGCGACACGCCCGCCTCCCAAGCGGCGCGTTAGCGCACCACCCCCCACCAAGACATCGCACCACGTCAGGCGGCCCGCGCGATGAGCGCGGGCCCGTTCTGACGCACGCTGCCGACGCGACGGTCGACGGGCCATACCTCGAGCACGGCCTCGGCGCACGGGTGCAGCAGGTGGTGCAGCACCGCGGACTCGGCGTCGGGCGCGAGCCAGTGCTCTGCGCCGGCCTCGTCGAGCACCACAGGCATGCGGTCGTGCACCTGCGCGGCCATCGCGTTCGGCGCGCACGTCGCGATCGTGCACGTACGCAGCTCCTCGCCCGTCGCGGGGTCGCGCCACGACTCCCACAGCCCCGCGAGCGCGAGCAGCTCGCCGCCCGGCGCGTGGAACCAGTGCGGCACCTTCACGCCGTCGCGCAGCGCCCACTCGTACCAGCCCGTGACGAGCACCAGGCACCTGCGCCTCTTGAACGCGTCGCGGAACGCCGGCCGCTCGGCGATCGTCTCGCTGCGCGCGTTGATGCACTGCGCGGCGATCTTCGTGTCCTTCGCCCACCGAGGGACGAGCCCCCACCGCATGACGCGCAGCACGCGCCGCCCGTCGCACAGCCCCGCGACGGGGATCGGCTGCGTCGGCGCGATGTTGTAGCTCGGCGTCCACAGCTCGCTGTCGCCGATGTCGAGGCCCATGCGCTCGGCGATGCGTCGCGCCTCCTGCTCGTTGGTGGCCCTGCCGCACATGACGCGGATCGTTGCAGGTCGGAGCGCGTCGCCGCGAGAACCCGGCGCGGTTCACGGGGGCTCGCAGGAGCTCTACCGCCCGTGCGCGCGCTCATCGTCGGCCGCTCGCGACCAGTGCTTCCAAGCAGAGCGCGAGCGCGTCGACCACCGTTGCCAGCGCGAGCACGATTCACCAGCGCTCGGCGCGCGTGGGCCCGCGCACGGGCGGCGGCGATGGTGTGCGGTACGGCACGCGCCCACTCTACCCCACGGGCCGCCACGCTCGCCACGCGACCGCGCGCTCCGCGGCCTCGCGCTCGAGGCCCTCGGCGAACGTCCCGCGCAGGCGCTCGGCGGCCGTCGCGAGCGGGTCGGCGTCGCTCGCGCGGAACAGTAGGTCGAGCTGTTGGAGGTGATGGTCGCCCGGCCACGCGGTGACGAGCGTCGCGGTCTCGCAGACGAGCACGACGAGGGGCCCGAGGTCGCCGACGGCAGGGCACGGCGCGTAGAGCCCCATCCGGTCGCACGCCGCCGCCGCCGCGAGCGCCGCCGCCGCGTCGAGGTGAGGGAGGTGATGCGCGACGAGCGAGTCGCCCACGGCCCTCTGTGCGCGGCGGGTCGCGGCGTCGACGGCGTGGTTCTGCGGCGTCGCCGCGAGCTCGAAGCGCGGGCCGAGGTCGATCACGCGCGAGCCGCGACACTCGCCGCACACGAGGCGCGCCCACACGCGCTCGCCGCGGTCGAGCCATCGCACCGACGGCCGGTCGTCGGCCACGCTACGCCCCGAGCCGCCGGCGGATTTCGTCGGCGACGTCGCGCGCCTCGTCGGGCGACGCGCCGAAGCGCTCGGCGTACGCGGCTGCGATCTCCGCGCGCGGCGCAGTGCGGTAGAGCGCGACGGCCGCGCGCTCGCCGCGGGTGCTCGTGCGCTCGATGCGCAGAAGCGCGCCCGCGAGCTCGAACTCCACGACGGGCCTGTCGAGCGGCGGCGGGATCATCGCGCGCCTCGCACGGGAACGCGGCGGCGGTTCTCGAAGCTCTTGGTGTCGAAGGCTCCATCGGACGTGAGGCCGCAGCCCATCACGCCGGCGACCCTCTGCATGCGGCCCCGCGTGTCGAAGGGCAACTCGTGGCGCGTGACGAGGCGCTCGATCCGCTCGAGGGTGTCCTCGAGCGAGTCGTCGGCGTCGGCGGCGAACGCCGCGAGGGACCACACGGCCTCGGCGGTCTCGCGGCGTGCGTGGAAGCCACCGCGCTCCGCGTCCTCGCTCCACGCGCGGGACACCGACTCCGCGCGGTCGAGCACCGCGAACAGGTCGACGGGCTCTCCCGCGGCGAACCGCTCGACCAGGGCGAGGTGCGCGAGCGTCGCGGGGTCGCAGCGCTCACCCGCCGCGTCGTTGAGCGCGATGGCCGCGCGCAGGCCCGCGCAGAGGCGGCGCGTGATGGCGGCGCTCATCGGTCGTTCCCCGGCTCGGCATCGAGGTGGCCGCACGCTTCGAGCGCGAGGAGCAGCGCGTCGGGGTCGTCGCCGAGCGCGACCTCGAGAGCCTCGGCGTCGGGGATCATCCCGTCGCAGGCGTCGACCACGAGGTCACGGACGTGGGCGAGGAGCGCGTCTCGCTTCTTGTCGGGGGAGGGGGCTTTCGGGGCTTTGGTGGCGGTGTTCACGTGAGAGTCCTTTCGAGAGGTCTCTCCGTCCCCCTGAGCACCGACGACACTACCAGAGTGCGGGACGGTGTCGAGGGAGCACGTCATCATCCGTCGGCGCCGCGATGGCATCTCGCGCCCGCCACGCCGGTCGCCGTGCGGGCCGATCGACCGGTGCCAGCGAGCGCGCGAACTCGCCGAGGAGGCGCTCGGCCGTCGGGCCCTCCGCGAGTGGTAGCGAGAATCGGCGGCGCGGTTCACGGGCGGCCGCAGGAGCTCCCGCGCTGTTGCCCGCGCTCGATGCAACCTCTTCCGTACGCGCCCGTCCTCGTGCCATCCTCCGCGCGATGGGTGCCGTTCTTCCTACGTCGCTCGACAAGCTCGAGCAGCACGAGATCCACGAGGATTTCAACGCGAAGACTCTCGCCGCGTTCGTGAAGCACACGCGCGACTCGCAGGGCGCCGAGCTCGCGAACGCGCAGTCAATCTTCCGCGAGCTGTGCGCCGCGTTGAAGGTGAAGCCGCCGAAGTTGAAGGGCCACGGCGACAACCACTACTGCTTCGAGGCCGACGTCCTCGACGGCAAGAAGGCGCGGCGCATGGACGTGTACCTGCGCGGTCACTTCATCTTCGAGGCGAAGCAGGGGGCCGACCCAGGCACGAAGGGAGCACCGAAGGGGCCGAAGGGCGTGGGCACGCGAGGCACCGACTCGTGGCGCTCCAACATGATCGCCGGGCGGTTGCAGGTCGGTCGGTACGCCGCCGCAGCGACCAAGCGCGGCGACCCGAAGCCGCCGATCATCATGCTCGCCGACCTCGGCTACGGAATCTGGATCTGGTCGAGTTGGACGAAGGACGCCGTGGACGACTACGGCGATTTTGAGGATGGGGCGCGGTTCGCGTGGGACGATCTCACGAAGCCCGAGGTGTTCCGCTACCTGCGTCTCATCTTCGACAAGCCTGAGGAGCTCAACGAGGAGGCGCGCGGGCAGCGCATCACCGCGGAGATCGCGGCTAAGGTTTGTGACCTCGCGGTGGCCCTGGAGAAGCGCGCGAAGCCCGACGTCGTGGGCGACTTCCTGATGAAGTGCGTGTTCACGATGTTCGCAGAGGACGTGGGCCTGCTCCCGTTGCGGATGTTCTCGAACCTCCTCGACCGATGGATCGCGGACAAGAAGTCGGGCAAGGACGGGACGTTCGTGCGGGGCCTGCGTGCGCTCTGGAAGCGCATGGACACGGGCGGCGACCTCGACACCGGCGAGCGTCTGCGCCAGTTCAACGGCTACCTCTTCAAGCAGCACGAGCCAATCGACCTTACGATCCCCGAGCTCGAGGCGTTGCGCACCGCCGCGCGCGCGGACTGGCGCAAGGTCTCGCCCGCCATCTTCGGCACGCTGCTGGAACGCGCCCTCTCTCGCGAGGAGCGCGCGAAGCTCGGCGCTCACTACACTCCAGAGCCCTACATCCGCCGCCTTGTCGAGCGCACGCTCATCGACCCGCTCCGCGGGGAGTGGGCGCTCGCGCGCGCCGAGATGGAGCGCGCCAAGCAGACCTCGAAGACCGTCTCGGAGGGGCGCAAGAAGGCGGTGAAGATCGGCACCGACTTCCGCAAGAAACTCGCGTCGCTGCGGGTGCTCGACCCTGCGTGCGGGAGCGGCAATTTCCTCTACGTTGCGATGCGCGACCTCAAGCGCTTGGAAGCCGAGGTCGAGCGCGTCCTCCTCGCCACAGGTGGCTATCAGCAACCTCTCGACTTCGAGGGGTCAAGCGTCCATCCGGTGCAGTTCTATGGCATTGAGGTCAAGCCGTGGGCGGCGAAGATCGCCGAACTCGTGCTGTGGATCGGCTACCTTCAGTGGCAAACCTCCGCGCAGGTAACCGTTCACCGGGTTGTTTGATGACAACCGCATCCTGGTCACCAGACAACACGGTTGGAGCGTCGTCGCGGGC
>JBDHVF010000091.1:0-15417 GCA_039809605.1 Polyangiales bacterium
GGGCCCACCATCCGCCGCACCATCCGAACCTTGAACTTCTTCGTGTACGTGGGCATCGAGCCCACTCCTTCTGCCCCGCGAGCTCAAACTCGGCGGTCACCTCGCTTGGGCGACCGGGCGACAACTACCCTGACACTGGGGGCGTTGATGAAGCTCGGCAGCTCCCACGGCTCGTGACGCGCGGGACGACCGCGCGGGTCGAGCTCGATCCAGTCAGCGTAGATCGGCGTGACGACGTCGTCGATCGCGACGAGACGGTCCTCCGCGCGTGCGAACAGGTCGTACGCCTTGCCGGGCGCGCCCCGTGCGACGAGCCGGTGATAGGTGGGCGACGGCGCGTCGAGGTCGAACCACCCGACCTCCGGGGCTTCGTCGGCGCCCATCGCGCCCGCGTATAGCGTGTCACCCGCGCGGTGCAGCGCCGTGGGTTGCAGCGCGCCGAACGCGATTCGCCGCGGCGTCGCCTGCGGATCACCCATGCGTCGCTCGTCGACGCGCCACGAGCGCGACGCGTCCGAGCCCTCGACGCTCGCGACGTACAGGAAGCCCTGCGCGGCGGTGACCCGCGTGCGGTAGTGCCTCGGCCACTGATCGAGCTCCAACGCCGGGACCTCGCCCAGGTCGGCGACACGAGGCGACCGCGCGAGGTCGTCGCCAAAGGTCAGCGCCGCGTAGCGCGCCCGCGGTGAGGTGGGCGTGTGACGCTCCAGCACGACCGAGCAGCAATCCCCCAGCAGCGAGACGCGCGTCGCGGGCGTTGACGTTGGCGACGCGTCGAGCGACGCGACAGGCTCCGTGCGAGCGGCCGGGTCGGGCCGAACGAGAGGGCGCTGTGCCCGCGAACGGGAGCACGCGGTCACCCACGCCGCGAGGAGCAGCCCCCCGATCCGCCAGCCGACGCGCATGTTCCGAGTGTCGCTGGATGAGCCGGATCGCGCAATCGCGAGGCGCGGCTCTCGCCGGCGTCGCACGTGCGATGCCTCGCTCCCGCGTTACCTTCAGCGAGTCCGTGCCCGCGCGACGAGCCGCCGCCACCCGCTCGCGTTCCCCGACGCAGACCCATGTCCTTGTCGCGGCGCGGCTGTTCGATGCATCCTGGCGCGAGGAGGCGCCGCGCTGCGCAAGCTCGTGCCCGACGGCGTCGCGTCACCGTCGCGTCGTGGTCACACGGATTGGCACATCGTAGTTCCGTCCGGCGACCGCGTTGAGCACGTACTGCCATCGCTGGTACCCGCGCCCCGACGTCTCGATCGTGACCTCGCCGGGTGCGACGGGAAGCGTGACGCCGAGCTCCGCGTGATCGATCGTGGCGCCTCCGACACGTACGACCACACCCCGCGGGATCGGTCCGCCGAAGAGAAGCCGCACGCGGCTCACGCGCGGCTCGTGACTCGCAACGATCGCGCGACAGGCCCGCGTGAGCGCGTCACGGAAGCGCCCGGGCTCCTCGCCCTCGACACCGCGAAGACAGGCCGTCGCGTGGCCCAGGGCGTCCACCGATCGATCGAGGTCGCTGTACTCGCGCGCAAGGAAGTAGTGGATCGACGCCGTCTCTCTCAATCTCGCCACGACCAGCGCTCGCTCGATGGCGCGAGCGTGATCGCCCGCTACGCGCGCCTGCTCGGCCTGCGAGAGCAACTCGCGGAGGCGAGCTGCGGAGGCGCCTTGCTGTGCGTGTGCCGTGCTCACGGCGAGGCTGAGGACCGCGATGGTGATGGGTTGGACGTGGGAGCGCATCGGTTCTATCGGGGATGGGACAAGCCGCGGCCCTCCCCGTCAAGACTCCGCGCGAGGCCGCACACGGACAGCACGGCCCTCGGGTGGGCCTATCGGGATCGTGTCGGTCCTGCCCGGCGGATGGCGGCTCCCCCAGGGACGGCGCACCAGACATCACTGGACCCACGAGTTGCGCAACCAGCCCCTCGCAACGTCGCGTATAGGCCGTGATTCGTAGGGGTTGACGTTCCCGAACTGCCAGCGCTCGAAGCGCGGTTCAATCGCGACGCTGCCAGCGCGCCATTGCCCGCCGTGCTACTCGAAGCAGACGCGCTCCACGCAGCGACCCGTCGGCATCCCCGTCGACAGCTCGCACCAGCCGCTCTGGCACTCGTCGAAGTACCGACACTCCGCGCCGGCAGGACGACGCGGAGCGCATCGTCCCACGCTCTCTCCGACGGGCCGCTCGCAGGTCATCGCCTCGCCGCAGCCCCGGCTGATGCCGTGGGCGTCGCGCGCGCACGGGCTGCCCTCGTTGCCGTCGCCCCACGGGCGACAGACGCCCTCGCGACACGCGAGCACGTAGTGGCAGGCGGAGTCGGCGGAGCACGGCAGCCCCAGCGGATCTTCGGGGAGCGTCGTGTCCGCCGAGCGTACGCACACACGGGGGTCGGGGGCCGCGCAGCGGGTCCCTGCCTCGCACGGAGGCCATCCCCTCGGGCAAGCCTCACCTTCGCGACGCGGCCGCATGCAGGTGCCCGCGCACCACAGCCCCGGCGCGCACTGACGGTCGACGATCACGCCATCGGCGACCGGTCCCTGCCCGCGCAACGCGTCGCCGCAGAGGTCGCCCTCGGAGCCCGCGGGGAAGGTTCGCACTTCGAGGCAGCGCCCGCTCACGGTGCTCGCGCCAGTGGAAGGGTCCGCGCAGAACACCGTGCGTGCTGCGGAGGAGATGCAGCGGTGCTCCGGGTCGCACGCGCCGCCGAGCGGAACGGTCGCCGCGCGGCACGTCCCCGGGCAAGCTCGCGCGCCGGATGTCGCCGACCCGTGATCGCAGTACGCGCCCGAAGCGCACTCGATCCCGGCCCAGCAGGAGCCGCCGACGGGCACCACGCCGACGAGCGCCGGCGCGCACCCTCGCCAGCGAAACTCGCTGCGGTTCACGCACGCGCGGACGCGGTCGATCAGGCAACGCGCTGCGGCCCCGTCGTAGCGCAGGGTCCGCGCACGCAATGACTGCCGCACTGCGTTCCCCCACGGGTCGATGGGCAGCACTGGGGACTCCCAGTTGGGCGAGCTCAACGTCGTCCACGTCGGGCAGCGGTGCCGCGCGTCGCGCGCCGCCTCGTCGAGCTCCGCGAGGAAGCGCTCCTCGGGGATCGTCGGCGCCTCGACCGTCTCCGCACACCCGACGTCGCAGCAAAGAACAACGCCGACGATCCAACCCCTCGGTGCAGAACAATGGCTCATGGCGGACGAGGATACCAACGCCCCGGTGATATGCTCCGCGCCCTCATGGTGGCGCAGCTTACACCCGTGTCCGTTCGCGACGTCCTCGGCCACGTGCTTCGTGAAGACCTCGTCGGCCCCGACGAGGACTCCCCCAACGCCGGCGAGACCCTCACGGCAGCGCCCTCGCGCTGGTACCTCACGGGCTTCCTTGTGCCGCACGAGGCCAGCGAGGAGCAGCGCGCCGACCCCACCGCGCAGGAGAGCATCGACCTCGACGGCGATGCGGGCGGCACCGACGACAACGACACCCCCGAGAAGGTCTCGGGCCGTCGCGCGTTCTTCCCCTCGTCGCTCGGCATCTCGGTGCTCGTTCCCGCCGACGCCGACGCGCTGCACGTCACCGTCACCTGGGGCGACTACACCGCCCTCGAAGCGCCCGAGGCGCCGACCGAGGACAGCGCCGCCGACAAGCCCGAGGCGCCGCGCATCGAGCGGTGGGCCCGCACGCCGAAGCGCGCCGAGGTGACCGTGCCGATACGCGGCGCGAAGAAGCGCGCGGCCCCGATTGACGTGCCGGGGTCCGCGGGGCTGCGCGTGGTGGCGAGCGTGCGCGCCGTCTCGCGCCGCAACCACCTCGTGCCGAAGGGAACGCGCTCGGTGTCGGTGTTCCTGGTGAACCACCGCGAGCCCGCGGCGGACACGCGCAAGGACGAGTCGTTCGCGTTTCAAGCCGCGCTCTCGCTGCGGTGTGACGCGGGCTTCGTCGCGCGCCCCGACCTGCGCGGCCGCGACACGCACGACTGGGACGACCGCGTCGCCGAGCTCCAGTACCGCGACGCCGTCGAGTACGCCGTGGGCCACGGCATCGCCACGCACGCGACCGTCGACCCCGACGGACGCTGCCGTAGCGTGGCGACGACGTGGATCCCCTGCGCCGAGGTCGAGAAGGTCGTGCCCGGCGTGGTTACGGGCGTCTCGCTCTCGATGGACGCGCTCGCCGCATGCGCCACCGCCGACGAGGTGCGCTCGCAGGTCGGCGCCCTCGTGACCGAGTACGCCGCGTGGATCGCCTCGCAGCGCGCGACGCCCATCGCGGAGGGGCACCGCCGCGAGGTGGCCGAGCAGCTCCTCGACCGCGCGGAGTTCGCTCGCAAGCGCATCGCCGACGGCCTCGCGTGCCTCGATGAACCGAAGGCGTTCGAAGCGTTCCGCATCACCAACCGCGCGATGGCGAAGGCCGCGCGGCAACGCTCACCGCACCTCTACGACAAGGGCCAGGAGCCCACGTGGAGGCCGTTCCAGCTCGCGTTTCTGCTGATGAACCTGCGCGGGGTGGAGACGCCCGAGCACCCCGACCGCGAGCTCGTGGACCTCTTGTTCTTCCCCACGGGCGGCGGCAAGACCGAGGCGTACCTGGGCCTCGCGGCCTTCACCCTGGTGCTTCGCCGGCTGCGCAACCCCGGCCTCGCGAGCGCGGGCGTGAGCGTGCTCATGCGCTACACGCTGCGCCTGCTCACGCTCGACCAGCTCGGTCGCGCTGCGACCCTCCTCTGCGCGCTGGAGCTCGAACGTCAGGCCGACGTCGAGAAGCTGGGACCGTGGCCCTTCGAGATCGGGCTGTGGGTGGGCCAGGCCGCGACGCCCAACCGCATGGGCCAGAAGGGCGACGCCAACCCCTACACCGCGCGCGCCCGCGCCATCGCGTACAAGAACGACGACCGGAAGCCCTCGCCCATTCCCATCGAGAACTGTCCGTGGTGCGGCGAGAAGTTCACGCGCAACAGCTTCTCGCTGGTGCCGCACCCCGACCACCCCACGGACCTTCGCGTGGTGTGTACCTCGCGAAAGCCCTGTGCGTTCAAGGGCACGAACGCGCTGCCCATCGTGGCCGTCGACGAGCCGATCTATCGCAGGCTGCCGTGCTTTCTGATCGCGACGGTCGACAAGTTCGCCAACCTGCCGTGGGTGGGCGAGACCGGCGCGCTGCTCGGCCGCGTCGAGCGGTACGACAAGGGAGGCTTCTACGGCCCGTGCGATCCGGGCGTGGGCAACGCGCTGCCCGCGCCGCTCTTGCCGCCCGACCTGATCATTCAAGACGAGCTGCACCTGATCTCGGGACCGCTCGGCACGATGGTGGGCCTCTACGAGACCGCGCTCGACACGCTCTGCGAGCGGCGCGACGCGGGCGGACGCGTGATCCGCCCGAAGATCGTCGCGTCGACGGCGACGGTGCGGCGGGCCGAGGCGCAGATCCGCGCGCTGTTCGGGCGGCGCGGCGTCGAGGTGTTCCCTCCGCCGGGCCCCGACCGACGCGACTCGTTCTTCGCGAGGACGGTGCCGAGCACGGTCAAGAACGCGCGCCGCTACCTGGGCGTGGCCGCGCAGGGGCGCTCGCTGAAGGTGGTGCTGCTGCGCACCTACCTCGCGCTGCTCGCCGCGTCGCAGAAGCTCTACGCCGAGGTGGGCGGAGACGCGGCGAGTAGCAACGCCGTCGACCCGTACATGACGCTGCTCGGCTACTTCAACAGCCTGCGCGAGCTCGGAGGCTCTCGCCGCATCGTCGAAGACGAGGTGCGCGCCCGCCTCGAAGGCTTCGACCGCCGCGTGCGCCACGGTGAGAAGGCAGGGCCCTTCGCGCGGCGCACGATCGCCTACGAGGTCGTCGAGCTCACCAGCCGCGAGAGCACCGCGAAGGTGGCCGACACCAAGCGCCGCCTCGCGCTGGCCTTCCGCAACAAGGACGAACGAGTCGACGTCGCGCTCGCCACCAACATGATCTCGGTGGGCCTCGACATCACGCGCCTGGGGCTGATGGTGGTGCTTGGCCAGCCCAAGAGCACGGCCGAGTACATCCAGGCCACGAGCCGCGTCGGGCGCGACGAGGAGCGGCCCGGCCTCGTGGTGACGCTGCTCAACATCCACCGCCCGCGCGATCGTTCGCACTACGAACGCTTCGAGGCGTATCACCAGAGCTTCTACCGCGCCGTCGAGGCCACGAGCGTCACGCCCTTCTCGCCGCGCGCCATCGATCGCGGCATCGCGGCCGTGACCGTGGCGCTCGCGAGACTGGGTGAGCCGTCGCTCACGCCCGCGATGGCAGCCGTGGCGCTTCCCACGGCGCGCGCGAGGGTGGCCTTCGTCGCCGAGGCGCTGGCGAAGCGAGCGGAGATGGCGAGCGACGACGCGGGCGAGGCCGCGGCGCTGTCGTCGAAGCTGCGTGCCACGGTGAAGGACCTGCTCGACTCGTGGGAGAAGGTCGCGCACAGGCAGTCGAGCGTGGGGGCGAAGCTCCAGTATCAGCGAGAGACGCCCGGCGCGCCTCCGCTGCTCTACGACCCGCTCGACCCCGAGCTCGCGAAGCAGCCGCCCGACGCGCGGAAGTTCAAGGCCCGCCGCTCGCTGCGCGACGTCGAGCCGAGCGTGAACCTCTGGGTGCACCGGCTCGATGGCGTCGACGTTCCCAGCGACGAGGAGACGGTCGCGTGAGCCAGCCCAAGAAGAACGCGCGCCCGCACGGACAGGTGCGCCAGAGCCAGGTGGTCACCAGCTACGGGCCCGGCGCGATGATCGACCTGCCCGACCACGCGGTCATCGTCGGCGGACTCGAAGGCTGGGGCGACCCGGTCAAAGATGCCTTTCAGCCCGTACACGAGGAGCGGCTCGTCGCCAACCTGCGGCAGAAGCTGAACCTGCCGTCGCTGAAGCTCTACGCGCCGCCCGTCGAGGTCGACCCCGACGCGCCGACGCGCAAGGGCATCAAGGTGTGGCTGTTCCCCGAGTGGTTCGTGGCGCAGTACGAGGAGCCGTGGGACGGCGGCCTTCGCGCCCGCCCCATGGTGCACGTGCGGGGACTGGTGAGCGGCAGCTACCAGCATCCCGGCGTGAAGAAGAAGCACCCCGTGGTGCCCATGCGCTTCGTGCAGGCGTGCGTGCGCGGCCACATCAGCGACATCGACTGGCACTTCTTCGTGCACGGCAAGGACGACAAGTGCCGCCGACCGCTGTGGCTCGTGGAGCGCGGCACCAGCGGCGACCTCGCCGACACGTTCATCCGCTGCGAGTGCCGCAAGAGCCGCTCGCTCGCCACGGCCACGCAGGGCGGCGAGACGAGCTCTCCGCTCGGCGCGTGCCGGGGGCGACGACCGTGGCTCGGCAACGGCACCGAGGAGAGGTGCGGCGGCGAGCTCGACAAGCCCGAGATGAACCGCCTGCTCGTGCGCCACGCGAGCAACGCGTACTTCCCGCAGGTGGTGAGGGCGATCTCGATCCCCGACCGCGACGCGGCGCTGCGAAAGGCCGTCGACGGCGTGTGGGAGGACTATCTCCAGTACGTCGAGGACGCGAGCGACATCGCGAAGGAGCGCAAGAAGGCCAGGGTCGCCGCGGCGCTGGAGGGCTTCTCGAACGACGACGTGTTCGACGAGGTCGAGCGCCGCAAGGGGGGCGCCTCGGGCGACGACAAGAAGCTGAAGCAGGTGGAGATCGAGGCGCTGCTCGCGTCGCCGAGCGAGGTGGGCGAGGACGTGCCCGAGGGCGACTTCTTCGCGCGCTCGGTCGCGGTGGCGTCGGGCGACCCGCTGCTCGACGCGGTGGAGCGCGTGGTGCTGGTACACCGGTTGCGCGAGGTCGCGGTGCAGGTGGGCTTCACGCGCTTCGAGGCGCCGCAGCCCGACATCGACGGCGAGCTCGCGCTCGAAGTGAAGCCCGCTGACATCGCGCGCGAGACCACGTGGCTCCCTGCGACCGAGATCCACGGCGAGGGCGTGCTCATCGCGTTCAAGCGCGACGCGCTTCGCGCATGGACCGACCGCCCCGCCGTGCAGCGCCGCCTCGACGAGCTGGTCGCCGGCCACGACGCGCGCTTCAAGGGCGAGGGCAAGATGAAGCCGCCGTTCCCCGGTGGCGCGTACGTGCTGCTGCACTCGCTCTCGCACCTGCTCATCACGGCCGTGGCGCTGGAGTGCGGCTACGCGGCGAGCTCCATTCGCGAGCGCATCTACGTCACGCCGAACGACTGCGGGATTCTTCTCTACACGGGCACGCCCGACAGCGAGGGGACGCTCGGCGGCCTCGTGCAGGTGGGCCGCCGCATCGAGCACTACCTGCGCTCGGCGATGGACCTCGGGCGCCTGTGTTCGAACGACCCCGTGTGCGCGCAGCACCGGCCCGACAACACCCACGAGGAGCGCTTTCTTCACGGCGCCGCGTGTCATGGGTGTTTGCTGATCGCCGAGACCTCGTGCGAGCGGCGCAACGAGTACCTCGATCGCGCCCTCGTCGTCGCCACCGTGTGCGACCAGGAGGCCGAGTTCTTCGCCGACGAGGAGTAGCGTGCGCTCGCCCTTCCACGGTGTGACGACCGCGCAGCTCGCGGCGCTGGCGCGCGACCTCGCGAGCGGACGCGTCACCGCCCCTTTCACGGTCGGACGCATGGCGAGCCGTGGCCACGGCGCGTTGCCGGTGACGGTGATCGAGGCGTTGCAACGTCACGAGGCGCTGGGGATGTCGGGCTCGCAGCTCGCGGCGATGCTGGAGGTGGTGGTCGCCGAGCGCGACGACGCGCGCGAAGCGTCGCCGCCGCCGGAGCTGGTGTGGAGCGGCCCCGAGGCGGGGCTGATGGCGAGCCGCGACACGTCGGTGGTGCTGCGGGCGCTGTTCGCGAGCGCGGAGCGGTCAGTGCTGGTCGCGGGCTTCGTCGTGTACGAGGGGCGCGCGATCTTCGAGGCGCTCGCCGCGCGCATGGACGCGCGACCGGAGCTCGCGGTGCGGTTCTTTCTCAACGTGTCCCGCGGGTGGAACGACGCGAGGAGCGAGGCCGAGCTGCTGCGCGAGTTCGCCGAGGGGTTCCGCGCGAAGCAGTGGCCGGGCGCGCGGTTGCCCGAGGTGTTCTACGACCGCCGGGCGCTCTCGGCGGAGCGGGGGCCGCGCGCGGCGCTGCACGCGAAGTGCGTGGTGGTCGACGACGCGAGGGCGCTGGTGACGAGCGCGAACTTCACCGAGGCCGCGCAGGAGAGGAACATCGAAGCGGGCGCGCTGGTGCACGAAGCGAGCTTCGCGCGGGCGCTGCGGGCGCAGTTCGAGGCGCTGGTGACCGCGGGCGAGCTGCGCAGGGTGCCGGGGCTGGGGTAGCGATGCGCTGGCTGCCTCGCGAGTTAGATCTCTCGTACCGCATCAAGTCGATCGGCGACGGTGCGTGGGAGCTGGCCGGCACGCACGTCTCTGCGGTGCCGAGCCCCGACGGCGCGCTCGTGTGCGTCATCGGCGACCGCGGGTGGCAGTGTCTCGCGTGGCCGTCGCAGCAGCCCGTGACGCCGGCAACCGTGAACGTTCGACGCCTCGGCGCGGCGGCGTGGTGTGACCCGCGCCACCTGCTCACGCTCTCGTTGGGCACCGACGGGTGGGAGGTCACCCGCTGGGACGCGCTCGCCACCGAACGCCTCGACGTGGCACCGCTCCCGGCCGGCTGCGCAGGCGAGATGCTCGCCATGGGCTGGTGGCGTCCGTTGCAGATCACGCCGTCGCGCGATTGGATCGCCAGCGAGACCCGCGTGATCGCGCTGGGCCCCGTCGACGACCTGAGCGCCGTGGCGCCCTTGCGAGTACCCTGGGCCGACCCCGACGATCGGCTGACCGCGACCTTGTCGCCCGACGGCGATCATGCGGTCGTACTCGCGGCGTCGCGGGGAGAGGGGCGGCTGGGACGTGTCGATCGCGGCGCGCGCTCCCCCGTGGCGCGCCCGACGGCGGTCGGCCTCTCGACGCGGATCGAGCACGCGTGCTGGGGCGCGCCGCGCGAGGTCTACCTCGGTCTGCGGGGGGCCGGGGGTCTGGTGGTCGTGCGACTGCGGCCCGACGACGAGGTCGAGCCGATCGCGCCACCCGACGGCCTCGGTGCCGATCGCGTCGCGACATGGTTGCTGGCGGTGGACGGCGACCGGGATCGCGTGGCCGTCGCGCGGGTCCCGATCGTGGCCGCCCGCACTCGACGACAGCCTGTCGGCGCGGTGTGGTGCCTCGACCGGCGTTCTGGCTCGTGGGAGCGGGTCTGCGAGGTCGGCGCGAGCCCGTCGGGGCGCTGGCCTTCCGTCGGAGCGGTGTGGTGCGACGGCGGGCTGGTCGTCGCCGAGCTCGTCGAGGCCGTCACGGGCGCTCGGAGGAAGGGTGGCTGCCGCGTGACGATCGGCGCGGGCGCGCCCGACGCGCGGACGTTCTGGCTGGCATCGCCTCGCCAATGGAACGCCCTGCGCGTGTGTGCCGGCGGATCGCTCGTGGCGGTGCGCGCAGACACCCTCGGTCCGCGCCGCGAGCCGCTCGGGTGGCGCACGTGGCTCGTCGATGCGTCGCGCGCGGGCGAGCCCCAGGGGTGAGCGCGGCGTCGCTGCTCGCATCGTGGCACGCAGGCGCGGGCCTGGGGTAGGAGCGAATGGTGCGCGCCGATTGGAACAACGGGCGCAGGTACTACGAGTACGCCGACAAGGTGCTCGCGAAGGTGCCCGACGACGAGGCGCTGCGACCGAGCTCCGAGGCCCTCGCGTGGCACAGGGAGCACAGGTTCCTGCGCGCGGGGTGAGCGGCTACGGGCGATCCGTGAGCTCGCAGCGGATCTGCACTGCCCCGGAAGGACGATACGTGACGCCGACGAGACCGCCCCCAGTCGCGGGCCACGCGAGCGACGCGAGATCATAGATCCCTTGCGCCGCGCGGATGCAGGCACGGTCGTCGTCGAGCTCCACGGTGTAGATGACGCGCGTCGACTCCTGACCGCGCGCATCTGCGTCGCTGCGCGGTGGCCCTTGCACGGCGATTCGCAGCGCGCCGGGCGTCGTCGGGCGCGCGCACAGGGGTACCCGCTCGGACGACGGAATGACCACGGGCTCGCCGGGCAGCGACTCGTCGGCGGGCACGAACCGAGCGAGCTCGGGCGCCCGTGCAACCCAGTACACCGCCCCCAACGTGGAGCCGTACTCGGCGTGCGAGAGGTTCACGTCACCGTCGGGAAGCAGCCGTGACATCGCGCGGCCGCTGCGACCGTAGGCCGTGACGTACGGGGCGACGCGGTCGCCACGAAACACGCCGCCGTGCGGCGTGAACCAGGCGAAGGCCATCCCTTGATCCGCGAGCGTGCCGCGCTCGGTGGCGAGCTCGGTCGTCGAAGCGACGCGCAGGACGCTGTACTCCCAGGCCAGGGGTCCGCTGCTGTACGAGACGACGGTGGCGCGCTCGCGCGAGAGCGTGCGCACGAACGAAACGTTGAATAGCCAGCCCATGAACCTGACGTCCCTGCACTGCGCGCGCGTCGTGTGCCACGGGGAAGCGGCGTAGAAGGGCCCACCCGCGTCGATGCCGCGCCACTCGACCGACTCCGCGCACCCGGCCAGCTCCATCCTGCTGTCAGGGAGCGTCGCGGGACGTTGAACGATTCGCACCTCTCCCGTCGGCGCCGTCACGACATCGAGCGTATCGCCCGCCCGGGTCCACGGTGGGAGGGTCAGCGCGCCCGCCTCCTGGCATCGCAGATCTGGCATGCGGTCGAGCCACGAGGGCGCCCACGGCGCTTCCGGCTGCCCCCCGCGCCGCGCGTTGGCGACGATTCGCGAGCGGAGGCGTGCCACGTCGTAGCCCTCGATCGCGATGCCCGCCACGAAGCAGCCGAGCGTGTGGCAGATGGCGTCGCGGCCCACGAGCGTCCAGTCCGTCGCGGGGCCGCCGAGGTCGACGGCGGACCACGAACGCCCGCTGTCGCGCGTGATCCACACCACGTCGTTGTGCTCGCCGTAGGCCATGCCGCGTCGTGCGTCGGCGAACGCGACACGCGACGCGCCTTCGGGCAGGGCGGTCTGCGCGCGGTCTTGCGGCCCCACGCGTACCAGCGTCCTGCCCGCGGCGACGAACAACGTCCCGTCGGCGACGAACTCGCACACACCAGCGCGGCACGGTCCGTTCAGCGGAGAGGTCGACAGCTCGTCGACGCTGCCCGTGGCGAGGTCGACGCTCACGGCGATCGCGCGTGGCCCTTCGTCGTCCGCGGCCCACCCCCAGGCGTGCGACGCGTCGACGGCAACGACGTCGGAGAGCGGGCGCGAGAGGACGACGTCGTGCGGGGCCTGTCCCAGCCGCCCGACGCGCAGCAGCGGAGGGGAATCTCCCATGGTCATCAGCAGCGACACGCCAACGGACAGGTCCGTGCTGTAGACGTCGAAGCCCGTGAGGTCGACCCCGTGGCGCTCGCGCACGAGCGTGCTGAGCGTGACCGGGGTCGCACGTCGCCGCCGCTCGCCGGTGGGAGTGACCTCGACGACGTCGCGCCCGTCTGCGATCAGGAGGCGGCCGTCGGGCACGCGTGTGATCGAGGCCGACAGCGCGAAGGCCGGGTTGCGCTGACGCAAGGCCGCGCGCACGCGCTCTCGGAGGGCCGACAGCTCGGTCTCCGATGGGGTGGTCGAGATCAGGCCCGCCGCGACCCGCGGGCCGGGCGCCGCGAGCGTTCCGTCGGACTGCAGCGCGCGCGGTAGCGCCTGACCCGGGAGTTGAACGTAGAGCCCGAACTCATCGACCCGCAGCGCCGCGACGGGGATCGAGGCGCCCGCGTACCGCCAGCTCCTCCCCCCGTCCGGCGTGTCGTAGAGCTCGCCCGACGCGAGCACCGCGGCACCGTGCCGATCGCTCTCGAAGATCGCACGCACGACCGCGCTGGGCGGCTGCGTGGGCGTCGACACGAACGGGCCGAGCCCGTCGCTGAGCAGCACACGGCCGTCGAGGTCAACCGCGGTCGCGATGGCGCCGCCCGCGAGCGTGTCGGGCAGGTCGAGCGGAGCAAGGACGTGCAGCGGCCCCGCGAAGGTGTCGCTCTGCGCGACGGCGCCGTCGCGCGCGGCGAACACCCAGCCGTGCTCGGCGTGCACGGCGCCCACGACCGGGTCGCGGAACGACTCCTCGGCGAGCGTCACCGCGTCGCGCGAGAGCACGGCCCGGAGCCCGGCCCACAGCACGCAGACGGTCCCGTCGGGCGAGCGTTCCACGATGCGCAGCGGCTGCGAGGTGTCGACGAAGTCGACGCGCGCGAGCGGAGGTGCATGGCTCGTCGCGACGCGATGATGCGACGAGGCGCAGCCCGATGCCTCGACGATCGACGTCCACGTGAGCATCGCGATCACACCGCCGACGCCCTGCCGCGCACGCACGGCGAGAGGTGCAGGGCGACCCGCCGGATCGCCGGTGCGTCCCGAGCCCCCTTGCTTCGTCGAGCGCCTCGTGCCCGCCATGCCGACGCGATGATACCGTCGCTCCCCAGCACCCGCGCGTCAAAGCCTCCCGATGCGGCCGCGGGTTGTCATCGAGGCGCAACTCCCGATGGCAGACGTCGCAGGAGCTCGTTGGCGTGCGCGGGCTCCGCCGACGTGGTTCGAGGCGAGCGTCGAAGGCGTCGGGGCGGCCTGGGCGTCGTGCAGGGCGGAGCTGCCAAGGCGATCACATCGCGATCGACACGCGCAGCCCGGGGGCCTCGTCGATCGACGCGCCGAGGAGCGCCTCGGCCCACGCCCTGCGTTCCGCCTCCCGCGGCCTCGCGTGACCGGCGCACGCGACGAGCTCCGTCGCGAGGGACGCGACCACCCAGGCGTGCGCGGCGGGCACGTTGTACCCCGCGGCGTAGAGGGGATTGAGCTCCAGCACCACGGGCGAGCCGTCGGTCGTGAACGCCACGTCGGCCACGTAGTTCGCCGGGAAGCCCGCGCGCAGCACTGCACGTGCGACGCCGTCGAGCCGGTCGAGCAGCGCGGCGTGGTCCCGCAGCGCGTCGTCGAGCGCCGCGCGCTGGTGCTCGGCGAGCACCTCGTAGGGGCCGTGATAGCTCGCGCCCACGCAGCGGCCGGCGATCACGGTCAGCCGGAACTCGAAGGGCACCGTGATCTCGGAGCCGCCCTCGGCCCAGGGCGGCAGCCGCACCCGCTGGAGGTCGAGCAGCTCGCGCAGCGCGAGGCCGCCGACCTCCAGCGAGGCTCGCAGGTGCCGCACGAGCTCGCAGACGGTGGCCTCGATGTCGTCCTGGCTGCGCGCGAACCAGAGCTCGGGGTTCGACGACTTGGCCGACGAGTAGTAGCCGCGGACGTAGAGCCCGTGGTGAGGGTCGAGGCCGGCCGCGAAGAGCGCCTCGTAGATGCGCTCGGTCAGCAGCCGTCGCACGTCGGCGGGGCGCTCGATGGCCGTCGCGGTGGCCGCGTCGAGTGGAACGAGGGCGGTGCGCGGCGTCGCGACGCCCGCGGACCGCAGCCGCGGCTCGATGCAGTCGAGGCCGAGCACCTCGGCGACTTCGTCAGGTGTGTCGCGCACCAGGGCCGCGGGGGCGCGACGCGCGAGCGTCTCCCAGAGCGTGCGGTAGCGGGCGCGCGGGAGCATCGGCAGGTCGATCCATGCCACCCGGGCGTCCGCGAGGTCGACGTCGCCGGACCGCACGTCGGCGGCGTCGACCAGCTCGATCGGCAGCCCTTCGCGCGTCGCGAGCGCGTGCCACCACGCGTGCCGCCGGCGCACCATCGCGACGTTGCGTGCGTCCGCGCGGGGATCGAACGCGCGCGAGAACTCCGAGACGATCACCACCGGCGCCACGGCCGTGGAGCATCGCCGCACGCGAAGCGCGGACGCAACCGTCTGGTGAAACCGCGCGGCGCGGTTGTGCGGCGCCTGCGCTGGCGGGAGACTCCCGCCGTGACCACCGCGACGCCTCTCGCGCTCGCAGCACGTGTTGAGGAGCGATGACCGACGCACGCCACGCGCAGCTCGACGCCCGCCTCGTGACGCTCGTGGACGAGTGCGGCGCCGTCTGCGCGTTCGTCATCGACAGCTCGGGTGAGGTCTACGGCGCGTCGCAGCTCTTCCCCCATGGGTGGCGCGAGGTCGCCGACGCGGCGATCTCGCTCGTGGCCGACGAGGTCGAGGCGCGGGCGCTCGCACGCGGAGGACACCTCCATCTCGTGCGCGCGGAGGCCGAGCCCTTCGTCGCCGCAGTGTCGTTCGCGGGCGTCTACCTCGTGGTGCTGGTGTTCGACGCGCCCTTCGCGGCCACGTTCGTTACGCGTCGCCTTCACCGGGCGCTGCCCGAGATCGAGGCGCTCACGGTCACGCTCCCGCCGCGCGACCCGCACCGCGACGCTGCGGTGAGGCGGCTCCCGAGGCTGCCGGGGTAGCGCGCTCGCTGCCCCACGGCGATCTTCGCGCCTGGAACTCGTCGGAGCACGGTGACACCCTGGG
>JBDHVF010000092.1:0-15412 GCA_039809605.1 Polyangiales bacterium
CGCGGGCGCGTCGGGCGCCGCCGCGTCGGTGCGAGGGACGGCGGGCGCCGCGTCGGGCGCGGCCGAGGCGTCGGCTGGCGCGTCGCCGAAGTCGCCGCGCTGCGGGAGCACGTAGTCGGGCGCGCACGCCGTCGTGAGGAGCGCCGCGAGCGCGGCCGCATGAGGGCGCGAGAGGAGCGCGATGGGACCCCCGAGGTTCATGATGTATACATCGCGTATACTCTGGCGCGCGTCAAGGGCGCGTCAGGGCGGGTCGGGGTCGCCGGCGAGGGGCACGGCGGCGAGGAGCTCCTCGCAGCGGCGGGCCACGTTGAGGGGCGTGCGCTCGTCGTCGAGGAGCGCGCGCAGGTCTTCGGGCGCGAGCAGGGGGAGCATCGCGGCGGTGACGGCGGGCGGCGCGGCGGGGTTCATCGCGAGCGCGCGGCGCACGGCGGGGCGCAGCGACCAGCGGGTGCTGGCGAACACGCGGGTGAGCACCTCGGGCACGCCCGGCCGGCGCGAGCAGAGGCGCACCACGTCGGGCTCGGTGAGCCGGGGGTTCTGGAGCAGCAGCGCGATCACGTCGGGGTGGGGGTCGCGCAGCACGCGGTCAAACATCCTCCGGTCGGGCTTGCGCGCGAGGCTCTTGCGCTCGCCGAGGGTGAGCGGGCGCCCGCGGCCGTAGTCGGGCACGAGGCGCTCCTCCTCGGGGGCGCCGGGGCCGCCCTCGCCCGTGGAGCTCCCGCCGTCGAGCAGGCACCGCTGCCGCGAGGGCGTGGCGGTGAGCGCGACCTGCAGCGAGAGCAGCGCCACGCGGCCGTGCACGTCGCCCGCGGACGCGCGCGCGGTGAGCGCGTCGACGGCCTCGCGGAGCTCGTCGTCGGTGATCGACGACACGAGCGTGCGGAAGAGCGTCGCGCGGGTGTGCGGGTCCACCAGGGTGGCGGCGTGGCGGCAGAGTCGGTCGGCCAGGGTCGATCCCATCGGGGGTGCGTGGATTCTGGCACGAGGCGCGGGGGCGGCGCCCGGGCAACACCCTTGACCGCCCCCCTCAAAGGGGAGATACGCAACGAGACCGTCTGCGCCTCTCCCTCGACACGCCGAACACGATGAGCCAGTCACCACCGCCCGCCCAGCCCGAGCCCCGCATCGTCAAGCGTTACAGCAACCGCAAGCTCTACGACACGGTCGAGAGCCGCTACGTCACGCTGCCCCAGATCGCCGAGCTCGTTCGAAAGGGCGAAGACGTTCGCATCATCGACAACAACTCCAAGGAGGACCTCACGAGCGTGACGCTCGCGCAGATCCTCTACGAAGAGGAGCGCAAGCAGAGCAGCACGCTGCCCCTCACGACCCTCAAAGACCTGCTCAACAGCGCGCGCGAGCGGGTCATGTCCACGCTCCCTCCGGTCGCGCGCTTCATGGGCCGCGACGCCGAAAAGGCCGAGGGCGAGGCCCACGAGGCCGATGCGCCCGCGCCCGAGGCGGCGCCCCCGGAGCCCGAGCCCGAGCCCGATGCGCCCGCGGCGCACCCGAAGGAGACCGGGCGCGTGCAGCAGTTCTTCGAGGAGTCTCGCGTGGCCTTCGACCAGTGGCAGCACGAGGCCGACAAGCGCATGAAGACCTTCTGGGAGGGGATCAACCCCACGTCCCAGATCCAGGCGCTGCAGAGCGAGATCCGCAGGTTGCAGCAACGCGTCGACGCCCTCGAGGCGAGGCTCGAGACGCAGGGGGAGAAGGCCTCCGAGCGCCCGTCGAAGCCCGCCTCCGACGACGCGTGACGGCGTTCGAACGCCTCGCGGAATAGGCCCCCCCTTGCGTGGGTTCCTTGGAATGCTTCTCTACGGCGTCAGCACGAGGCACCATGAACCTTTCTGACTCACAACGCAGGCGCCGCTTCGAAGCCGAGGTGCTGCCCCATCTCGACGCCATGTACCGCACGGCCCTGCGGCTCACGCGCAACGCCAGCGACGCCGACGACCTGGTGCAGGACAGCGTCATCAAGGCCTACCGCTTCTTCGACTCGTACGAGTCGGGCACCAACGTGCGCGCGTGGCTCTTGAAGATCCTCACGAACCTCTTCTTCTCGAAGCACCGCCGCACCACGCTCGAGGGCAACGTGGCCGCGCTCGGCGCGACCGACCCCGTCTCCGACGGGTGGATGAGCGCGGCGTCGGTCAACACCAGCCGCGAGCCCGAGCGGATGATGGAGAAGCCCATCCTCGAGGCCGCGGTCGCGCGCGTGCTCGACGACCTGCCGGAAGACTTTCGAACGGTGCTGGTTCTCGTAGATGTCGAAGGGATGACGTACCGCGAGGTGGCGGAGGCGATGGGCTGCCCGATGGGCACCGTGATGTCGCGCCTGCACCGCGCCCGCAAGGCCGTCGCCCAGAAGCTCGGGATCGTGCCGGCCCGCGAGACCGCCGAGGCGCCCGAGGAGAGCGTGGTCTCGCTCGACGCATACCGTCGACGCAAGGAGAGTACGGGATGACGTTCGGTTGCGACGAGACGATGCGGTGGCTCGACGCCTGGGTCGACCAGGAGCTCGACGCGAGCGCCGCCGTGCACGTCGAGGCTCACCTCATCAAGTGCGGCGGCTGCCGCGCCGAGGCCGAGTCGCTCAAGGCGCTCAAGCGCGCGATGGCGGGGCTCCGCGAGGAGTGCGCGCCCACGGCGCTGCGCTTCAAGATCTCGGCGGCCCTCGAGCAGTGCGACCGCGCCCAGGAGGCCGAGCAGAGCGGCCAGCGGCGCAGGAAGCACGCGCTCGGCTTCGCGATCACGGGCGCGGCGCTCGCGGGCGCGGTGCTCGCCACGGGGCACCGCACCAACCCCGCGACGCTCCAGGCGGGCATGCTCCCGGTGGTCGAAGACGTGGCCCAGCGCCACGCGCGCGAGCTGCCCGCCGAGGTCGAGGCCAGCGACCCCACGCAGGTGGCGCAGTGGTTCCGCGGCAAGCTCGACATCCCGGTGCGGCCGGTGATGTTCCGCGGCGTGCCCGCGCGGCTCGTGGGCGCGCGCATCTCGAGCGTGCGCGACCAGATGGCCGCCGCGCTCTACTACGACGTGGGCGGCCGCCGCATGACCGTGTTCGTCTTCGACAGCAACCTCGTGCGCCCCGACATGGACGCGCAGGAGGCTCAAGGGCACCGCTACGTGATGACCACGTCGCACGGCTACACGGTGACCCTCACCGAGCAACAGGGCGTGGCCTACGCCATCGCCAGCGACCTGCCCCCGCAAGAGACCGCCCGCATGGTGCAGGGCGTCGAGCTGCGCTGACGGGCCGTCACCCGTCGCGCACGCCCGCGACGCACGCGGCGCTGCCCGAGAACATCAGCGCGTCGAGCGCGTCTTCGCGGGGCACGTCGGCGAGGGCCGTCGCGCGCGTGTCGACCAGCGTGCTCGGCGCCCACGAGGTCTCGCGGCCGTCGAGGGTCGCCTCCCAGCCGCACGCCATCGCGCCGTGCACGGTGCCGTCGACGAGGAGCTGCTCGGCGGGCGTGTAGTCGCCCGGCGGCGTGAAGGTCACGCGGCGGCGCAGGCGGAGGCGCTCGTGGGTCTCGAGGGCGCGTGCCTCTTCGATGGGGTCGGTGATCACGTGCGAGTCGATGCCCGTGCAGAGCCGCACGCCCGCGTCGCGCAGGGCCGCGAGGTCGGCGAGCCCGTCGCCCAGGTCGCGCTCGGTCGTGGGGCACACGCACGCGAACGCGCGCACCTCGCCGAGCAGCCTCGCCTCGTGGGCGAGGAGGTTGGTCGCGTGCACCGCCACGAAGCGCGCGTCGAGCACCCCGAGGTCGGCCAGCAGCTCCACCGGGCGCCTGCCGTGCTCGGCCACGCACGCGTCGACCTCGCCCCGCACCTCGGCGACGTGCATGTGAAAGGGCAGCCCGTGCCGCGAGGCGTACGCGTGCAGCGCGGCGATCCACGGCGCGGGCACGGCGCGCACCGAGTGGGGCGCGACCCCGACGCGCACGCGGGGCTCGTGCTTCCACCGCGCGCGCAGGGCGTCGAGGTCGGAGAGCACGAGGTCGACCGTGGGGTCGCTGAAGCGCCGCTGCGCGCCCTCGGGCCCGCGGCCCGCCCCCGCGCGCGCATACGCCGTGCGCAGGAGCGTGATGCGCAGCCCCGCGTCGAGCGCCGCGCGCACCACGGCGTCGGCGAGCGCCGTGCGGTCGGCGTAGGGCTCCCCGCCCGGCTGGTGGTGCACGTAGTGAAACTCCCCGACGGCCGTCACGCCCGCGCGCCGGAGCTCTTCGAACGCCTTGCGGGAGAGGGTCTCGATGGACTCGGGCGTGAGCGAGTCGGCGAGGCGGTACATGGCCTCGCGCCACGTCCAGAAGGTGCCCGTGTCGCGCGGGGCGCGCTGGGTCGTGCCGCGCAGCGCGCGCTGAAAGGCGTGCGAGTGCGCGGTGACGAAGCCCGGCACCACGAGCGTGTCTCCGTCGAACGCGGCGAGGTGGCGCTGGGTCACGGTCACACCTCGAGCACGATCTTGCCGAAGGCCTCGCGGGCCTCGAGCGCGCGGTGCGCGTCGCGCGCGGCCGAGAGCGGCAGCACGCGGTCGACGACGGGCCGGAGGAGCCCCCGCTCGACGTGGCGCACGATGTCGAAGAGCGTCGCGCGGCGGCCCATGGTGCTGCCGAGCACCTGCACGTTGCGAAAGAAGATCTGCCGCAGGTCGACCTCGGGCTTGAAGCCGCTCGTCGCGCCGCAGGTGACCACGCGCCCGCCGCGCGCCACGGCGAGCACGCTCCTGGTGAAGGTCTCGCCGCCCACGTGCTCGATCACCGCGTCGACGCCGCGCTTGTCGGTGCGCCTGCGGACCTCTTGCGCGAAGTCGTGCGTCGCGTAGTTGATGGCGACCTCGGCGCCCATGGCGAGGGCGCGCTCGCACTTGGCGTCGGTGCCCGCGGTGGCCCACACGCGCGCGCCGAAGAGCCGCGCGATCTGGATCGCCGCCACGCCGACGCCCGACCCCGCGCCCTGCACCAGCACCACCTCGCCGGGCCTCACCCGCGCGCGGTCGACCACCATCTGCCACGCGGTGAGAAACGTCAGCGGGATCGCCGCGGCCTCGGCGAAGGGCAGCGCGCCGGGGTACGGCAGCACGTTGGCCGCGGGCACGTTCACGAGCTCGACGTAGCCCCCGTGGGTGCTCTCGCCGAGGATGGCGTAGCGCGGGCAGAGGTTGTCGTCGCCCGCGAGGCACCGCTCGCACACGCCGCACGAGACGCCCGGCGCGACCACCACGCGCTGCCCCGGCGAGGCGTTGGTCACGCCGGCGCCCACGGCGTCGACCTCGCCGGCGATGTCGCTCCCGAGGCGGTGGGGGTAGCTGAGCTTGAGGTTCGGGAGGCCCCTTCGCACCCAGACGTCGAGGTGGTTCAGGGCCACGGCGCGCACCCGCACGCGCACCTCTCCGGGCGCGGGGTTGGGCACGTCGAGGGTGGCGGGCTCGAGCACGCCGGGGGCGTCGACGGCCCCGTGCGCGTGGAGGACGATGGCGCTCGCGAGGGTCACGCGGGGATCTTCTGCACGCAGCCCGCGCCCGTGGCAAGGGCCGATCAGCGCCCGTGGAGGCTCGCCGCGCGCGCCTTGGCGAGCCGCGCGCGCACGGTCGACCGCGCGATGCCCGCGATGGTGGCCACGCGCGTGAGGTTGCCGCCGCAGTACGCGTGCAGGGCCGCGAGGTCGCCGTGCGTCACGCCGCCGGGCCACTCGCCGTCGCCGTCGCACACGCCGTACGAGACCGCCGCGGGCAGGTCGAGGTCGCCCGCGGCGATGACGGTGCCGGGCGAGGCGTACACCGCGCGCTTGAGCACGGCGAAGAGCTCGCGCACGTTGCCCGGCCAGCGCCAGAGCATGAGCCGCGCGAGGGCCCTGTCCTCGAGGCGCTTGTGGAGCCCGGTCTCGTCGCCGATGCGGCGCAGCAGGGCCTCGGCGAGGGCGGGCACGTCGCCCGCGCGCTCGCGCAGCGGCGGCACGCGCACGCGCATGTCTTGAAGGCGAAAGAGCAGGTCGTGGCGAAAGTGCCCCTCGCGCACGCGCTGGTCGAGGTCGCGCAGCGTGGCGCTCACCACGCGCACGCGCACGTCGATCTTGCCCTCACCCCCCACGCGCCGGATCTCGCCCGTCTCGAGCACGCGCAGGAGCTTGGGCTGGAGCGCGAGGGGCAGCTCGCCGATCTCGTCGAGGAAGAGCGTGCCCTCGTGGGCCTCTTCGAAGAGCCCGCGGCGGCGCGCGGCGGCGCCCGAGAACGCCCCGCGCTCGTGGCCGAAGAGCTCGCTCTCGATGAGCTCGGGCGCGATGGCGCCGCAGTTGACCGACACCAGCGGCGCCCGCGCGCGGCCGCTGCGGGCGTGGATCTCGCGGGCGACGAGCTCCTTGCCCACGCCGCTCTCGCCCTCGATGAGCACGGGGTAGGGCGCGGCGGCGACGTCGGCGATCGTGCGGCGCAGGCGCTCGATGGCGGGCGACGCGCCCACGATGGCCGACGCGCGGTCGGCCGGGGCGACGTCGGCGGGCGCGCACTCGACGAGCGTGCGGCCGAGGGTGAAGGTCGCGCCCGCGTCGACGATCGCGTAGGGCACGCGCGCGCCGCCCACGCGCACGCCGTTGGTGCTGCCGAGGTCCCACACGGCCCAGGCGTCGCCGAGGGGGCACACCTCGCAGTGGCGCTGGCTCACCGCGGGGTCGTCGACCACCACGTCGCAGCCGTGCCACGACCCGACGAGCAGGGGCCTCGCGCCGAGGGTGACGGGGCGGCGGCCGGGCAGGCGCAGCGCGAGCTCGGCGCGGCGGCGAACGGGCACGATCTGGTCGGTGCGCTCGGCGTGCAGGCGCGTGAGGTGCAGCGCGACGTCGCCCAGCGTGGCGCGGTCTCCCTCACGGAGCTCCGCGAGCACGCGCAGGTCGGGCGCGCGCACGACCACGACGCCGCGGGAGACGTCGGGGATCGCGAGCCACGGCCCTCGGGGCGCGTGCGCGCCGCGCAGCGTGGCGGGGTCGATGCTGGTGGGGCCGTCGACCGGGCGCGCGAGCGTGCGGCCCGTTCCATCCAGGACGGTGAGCAGGAACATCGTCGTGAGACCTCCCGTGGTGTTGCGGGGGGTCATCGTCGGCAGGCCCGCGAAGGTTGCGTGCGGCGGCGACGAATTCTGCTCGCGTACCGAATCGCGGGGGAGACTACGGCGTGCCGGCCTCGGCGCGCGTGCGCTTGCGGCGGCGGCGCGCGGCCTCGCTGGCCTTCTTGCGGCGCTTGACCGAGGGCTTCATGTAGTGCCGGCGGCGCTTGAGCTCGCGCAGCACGCCCTCGGCGGCCATCTTGCGCTTGAGGTTCTTGATCGCGCGCTCGATGCCCTTGTCACCGACGGGGACCTCGAGGGGCTTGCATACGACGGCGTCACCCGGCGTGACCGGCGCGGGCGTGTTCGTGGTGTTCGACAAGACGACGACTCCTGGATGGGTGCCGGACCATCGATGCCCGGCAGGGCGCGGGAGACTGCACGAAACGTTGTCAGAACGCAAGCGCTCGTCGAGGGGGGTCAGCGCCCGCCCCGCAACGACTCCCACGAGAGCCCGTGACGCGCGAGGTATTTGCGCAGCCGGTCGGCGTCGTTGACGCTCGCGCGCCCGGCCCGCGACACGGCGAAGAGGGCCCTGCCCGCGGCCGAGAGCGTGGGCGCAACCCTGCACGCGCGGATCACGTCGGCGAGCTGCGCGCGGTCGAAGCGGTCGAGCGCCGCGGCCCGCTCGTCGCCGAGGGCCTCGCGCAGGAGCTCGTCGTCGGCGAGGTGGTTCGGCCCCGAACGATCGCGCGGCGCCTCGTGCGCGTGCGCGAGACTCCAGCGGGCGCGCAGGCGGGCGACCTCGTCGTCGACGGTGGCGACGTCGATGCGGCCGCCGTGGGCCAGCGTGGCCATGCGCGTCACGGCGGCGTTGAAGTCGCGGAAGTTGCCGCTCCACAGGGCCTCGGGCGAGGTGGCGAAGGCCACGAAGCGCTGGCGGGCCTCGCGGTTCATGGTGACGCGCACGCCCAGGGCGCGGGTCGACTGCTCGAGCTCGTGGTCGAGGTTGGGCTCGACGTCCTCGGGGCGCGCTCTCAGACCGGGGAGCCGAAAGGTCCAGAGCTCGATGCGCGCGAGGAGGTCCTCGCGAAAGCGCCCCTCGCGCACGCGCGCGGCGAGGTCGCGGTGGGTGCCCGCGAGGAGCTGGAAGTCGCTGCGCACCTCGCGGTCGCTGCCCATGGGCCTGAAGGTCTTCTCCTCGAGCGCGCGCAGGAGCATCGCCTGCTCGTCGAGGCCGAGGTCGCCGATCTCGTCGAGGAAGGCCACGCCCCGGTCGGCCTTGCGCAGGAGCCCCTCGCGGTCGGCGAGGGCGCCGGTGAACGCGCCCTTCACGTGGCCGAAGAGCGTCGACATCGCCGCGTCGCCGCGCAGCGTGGCGCAGTTGACCTCGACGAAGGGGCCCTCGACCTGGCGGCGCGCGCGCTTGAGCTCGTAGATGCGCCCCGCGAGCTGCGTCTTGCCCGCGCCCGTGGGGCCCGTGAGCAGCACCGGGGCGCGCGAGGCGACGGCCACGCGCTCGACGCGGTCGATGAGGGCGTTGAAGGCCCCGTTGCGCGTCTCGATGCCGGCCTTGAGGATGCCCGTGCGCTCGCGCGCCTCGGCGTCGAAGCGCGACGCGAGGCGGTCGTAGCGCGAGAGGTCGAGGTCGAACGCGCGCCACGTTCCCACGGTGCGCTCGTGGCGGTCGCGGGCGGCGGGGCCCTCGCCCCGGCGCGCCGGCGGCGAGGTCTGGAGCAGCCGCGCCGGCAGGTGCCGCGACTCGGTGAGGAGGAACAAGCAGATCTGCGCGACGTGCGTGCCCGTGGTGATGTGCACGAGGTAGTCCTCGCGCTCGGGGTCGAAGGCGTACGCGCGCGCGAAGTCGTGCAGGGCGCCGTAGACCTCCTCGAGGTCCCACGGGTCGCGCAGCGCGAGGGCGTGGAGGTTCACCGCGGTCTCGGGCGACACCGTCGCGACGTCTCGCTGGAGCGTCTTCGCCAGCGGCGCGTACTCGGGCTGGTGGATCAGCTCGAAGCGCGACACCAGCAGGTCGGGGTGCTGGCACACCGCCACCGTGGGCCTCCAGCGAGACCAGCGGTCGTCCTTCAGGCCCGTGTCGAGCGTGGGGCCCAGGAGCCCCAGCACCACCGTGGATCGCTTCTTCGCCATCGGGATCGTACCTTATCCCATTGGATAGGATCCCGGTACGTGCACCCCGCGGAGCATGGGGGCTTCGGGCGCTGGCACGGGGGCCGCAGTGAGGGATCGCACACGCCGCGAGCGGTGCTCGTGCGGCGGTGACGTGAGGTGACTGCGATGAGCGAGCGTGAGTACGAGGTCTTCTACGCGGGCAACGGCGCGCCGGTGAAGGCGTGGACCGTGGGGGTGCAGGTCGAGGACGAGGCCCGCGCCCAGCTCCTGCGCATCGCCGCGCTGCCCTTCGTGCACAAGTGGGTGGCGGCGATGCCCGACGTTCACGTGGGCATCGGCGCGACCGTGGGGAGCGTCGTGCCGACGTACGGCGCGGTGATCCCCGCGGCGGTGGGCGTCGACATCGGCTGCGGGATGATGGCCGTGCGCACGAGCCTCGAGGCGCGGCACCTGCCCGACGACCTGCGCCCGCTGCGCGAGGCGATCGAGAGGGCCGTGCCGCACGGCCGCTCGGACAACGGCGGCGCCAACGACCGCGGCGCGTGGCACGACCTGCCCGCGCCCGTGGCCGAGGCGTGGTCGTCGCTCGCCGAGCGCTACGAGGCCATCACGGCGAAGCACCCGCGCATCGGCCGCGGCGTCGAGAGGGAGCACCTCGGCACGCTCGGCACGGGCAACCACTTCATCGAGGTGTGCCTCGACGAGTCGGACCGCGTGTGGCTCATGCTGCACTCGGGCTCGCGCGGCGTCGGCAACCGCATCGGGTCGTACTTCATCGAGCGCGCCCGCGAGGAGATGAAGCGCTGGTTCGTGCACCTGCCCGACGAGAACCTCGCGTACCTGCCCGAGGGCACCGAGGGGTTCGACGACTACGTGCGCGCGGTGGGCTGGGCGCAGGACTTCGCGCGCACCAACCGCGAGCTCATGATGCGCGCGGTGGTCGAGGCCGTGCGGGCGTCGGGGGCGGTGCCCGCGTTCGAGGCGCGCCTCGAGGCGGTCAACTGCCACCACAACTACGTCGAGCGCGAGCACCACTACGGCAAGAACGTGTGGGTCACGCGCAAGGGCGCGGTGCGGGCGCGCGAGGGCGAGCTCGGGATCATCCCCGGCAGCATGGGCGCGCGCTCGTACATCGTGCGGGGCCGCGGCGAGCCCGAGAGCTTCTGCTCGTGCTCGCACGGCGCGGGGCGCGCGATGACCCGCACCAGGGCGCGCCAGGTCTTCACCCTCGAGGACCACGCGCGCGCCACGGCCGGCGTCGAGTGCCGCAAGGACGCCGAGGTGATCGACGAGACGCCCGGCGCCTACAAGCCCATCGACGACGTGATGCGGGCGCAGCGCGCCCTGGTCGACGTGGTGTATACGCTCCGCCAGGTGGTCTGCGTGAAGGGATGACGGCGATGATCTCGATCGACGGGGCCGAGGGCGAGGGCGGCGGGCAGGTGCTCCGCTCGTCGCTCGCGCTCTCGATGATCACGGGCGAGCCCTTCACGCTCACCAACGTGCGCGCGCGCCGTGAGAAGCCGGGGCTTCAGCGCCAGCACCTCACGGCCGTGCGCGCGGCGGCCGAGGTGTCGGGCGCCCGCGTCGAGGGCGCCGAGGTGGGCTCGCGCGAGGTGAGCTTTCACCCGCAGCGCCCCCGCGCGGGCGACTACACCTTCCGCGTGGGCACCGCGGGCAGCGTCACGCTGGTGCTACAGACCGTGCTGCCCGCGCTCCTCCGCGCCGAGGGGCCCTCGACCCTCGCGCTCGAAGGGGGCACGCACAACCCCATGGCGCCGCCCTTCGAGTTCCTCGACCGGGTGTTCCTGCCGTGGGTGAACCGCATGGGGCCGACGGTGACGGCCGCGCTCGAGCGCTCGGGGTTCTACCCCGCGGGCGGCGGCCGCTTCACCGTGTCGGTCACGCCCTCGACCTCGCTCTCGCCCATCGAGATCACCTCGCGCGGCGAGGTGCGCGAGCGCCGCGTGGTGGCGCGCGTGGCGGGGCTCCCCAGGGCCATCGCCGAGCGCGAGCTCGCCGCCGCCGACGCGGTGCTCTCGTGGGGCGACGGGCACCTGCGCGTCGAGTCGCTCCCCAAAGATCAGGGCCCCGGCAACGTGGTGCTCGTCGAGGTCGTGTGCGAGCGCGCGCGCGAGCTCTTCGTCGCCGTGGGCGAGCGCGGCGTGCGGGCCGAGGCCGTGGCCGAGCGCGCCGCGAACGAGGCCCTCGCGTGGGTCGAGAGCGGCGTGCCCGTGGGCGAGCACCTCGCCGATCAGCTCCTCCTGCCGATGGCGCTCGCGGGGGCGGGGCGCTTCGTGAGCGTCGAGCCCTCGCAGCACACCGTCACCAACGCGCGCGTCATCGAGCGCTTTCTGCCGGTGTCGATCGCGTGGGAGAGGCGAGACGAGCGCGCGTGGGAGGTCACCGTGCGTCCGGGGTGATGGCTCGATCGGGCTGCACGCAACGCGCTTCTCGCGGGCTGTCTCGTCCGGTAGGGTGACGGCGTGGCCGTCTCCGAACGCATCGTGCGCGCGGTGAAGAAGCGCGGCGGAAACGTGTGCGCGTATTGCATGCGCAAGACTCCGCTCACTCTCGACCACGTGACGCCGCTCGCGTGGTTCGCGGACCCGCTGAGCATTGCGCGGGGCGATCCCGATGCGCCGACGAACCTCGTCGTCGCGTGCGGCTACTGCAACAGCCTCAAGCGGGACATGAACCTCGCGACCTTTGCGGTCTATCTGCGGGAGCGGTACGGTCGCGATGCCGCGTCGATGGTCGCGCGGGTGGAAGCGCAATGTGCGCTACCGCTGCCGGCGGAGGAGAAGCCATGAGCAACCCGAACGAACACGTCGCACCGGCCCCCGGGGCCCTCGGCGCAACGCTCACTCAGGGTGGGTACCGCGCCCGGATCGTGGTCGAACGCGCCGACGGCGAAGCGCTCACGGATGACGACCGGGAGACCATCGCGAACACGGTGGCCGCGATGGAAGATCGGGATCAGGCGGCGGAGCGCGAGTACCCGTTGCTGGGGTTCGTCGGGGGGCGCCACTTCGCGCACCTGCCCGCCGCCGACGCCGCGGAGTGAACTACCGGAGCGCGTGCGCGACGAACGACAGGCCGCACGCGACCGCAGCAAGACCAGCGACGATCAGCAGCCGTTGTCGCTCGTGGCGGCGCACGAGGGCGTCGACCGAGGCCCGCGTCTCGACGCGCGAGGGGCTGAGCACATGGTCCGCGCGGTAGGGCGCTTCCGTGGCGTGTCCCGCGAGCAGCACCATGATCTCGGGCTGGCCATCGAGCGCGCCGGGCCTCACCTGCGTGCCGTCGTCGAGGCGATAGGTGCCATCCGCATCGCGGCGAGCCGTGCGCCATGGCCATGTGCGCGGTTCGTCGCGACGACATCCCGCGTGGACCGCGACCAGCAGCGCGCCGAGACCGGCGAGGAGCGTGGCGATCCACGGAGCGCGCATCGGGTGATCGCGCAGCCCGATCGTCCAGATCCTGTGAACCGGTTGGGTCTGAGCAGGCAACTCGTAGGAGTCGCACCGCAAAAGCACGGCGTCACCCGCGAGGGCGCGCTGGAACGCCGCGATCCGCTGGGTAGGCCTGTCGTCACCACCGAACGAGTCGCACCGCTCGGACGGAGACGAACCCGAGATGAATCGCTGTCCGCGTGGCGCCACGAGCACGGACGAAGTCGCCGAGTACTGCATGCGGGTCTGGTACGTCGTTCGCTTCCACGTCAACGTGACGCCCCCGACGCGCTGCGCGCACTCGGACTTGAAGTGGCCGCCGTGATCCTCCATCACGAAATCGTCGCGATGGCAGCGCCACGTAACCTCCGGCGGTGTCACCTCCGTCCACCGCGCACCCGAGGCCAGACGGACAACTTCGGACGATGGCAGCACGTCGAGCGCGCGCTCGCTGGCCTCTCGGCCGAGCGCGTAGGTAGCGCCAGTGAGCATGGCGACCGTGAGTGTCCGCTCCACAAGACGCTCGCGGTTTGTCGACCGCGACCCCCCCTTGGGTTCGCCCGTGCTGGATGCGTCCTCGGCCACGGCGCGAGGGTACCCCACGCCTGCGCTTTACGATCAGTCCTCGATCGGCTCGTAGTCGGCCTTCATCGCCCCGCAGTCGGGGCAGACCCAGCCGTCGGGCAGCGACTCGAAGGGAGTGCCCGGCGCGATGCCCGAGTCGGGGTCGCCCTCGGCGGGGTCGTAGTTGTGGTCGCAGACGACGCAGCGGTACTTCTTCACGCGGGCGTTCCTCGCGATGGTTCGGGCTGCGAACGGTCTCATTTCCCCGCGGCGCGGGCCAGCGCCGAGCGCGCCGCGCGGGGGGGCGGCGCCGTCGACGCGGGGGCCTCGCCGTCGCCCTGGAGCACGGCCTCGCAGAACTCCACGTGGTGCTTGAGCACCTTCCTGGGCAGCACGTCGACGACGGCGCCGGTGAGCTCGGCGAGCACGGCCTCGGCGTCGCGGCGGCGCTTGCGGCCCTTCTTCGTCACGAAGAGCCGCTGCACGCGGCCGTCCTTGGGGTCGCGCGCCCGCAAGAGCAGGCCCCCGCCTTCGAGCTTGTCGAGCAGCGGCGTGAGCGTCGACTTCTCGTACATCACCGCGCGGGCGAGCTCCGTCGCGGTGATCCCGTCGGCGGCCTCGAGCGCCGCGAGGATCGCGAGCTGCGCCGGGTTCACGTCGTCGATGCCCTTCGCCTTGAGCGCCTTGCGGCACCGCGCGTTGAGCGCCAGCGCCGCGCGCTGCGTGAGGAAGATCGGGTTGTCGCGCAGCGCGAGGGCGAGCTTGTCAGCCATGATCGTACGGATACCAACAACCTCACCGCCCAACAACGGCTGCGCGCGCGCTCAGTGCCGGAGCTCCAGGCGCTCAGGGGGAGCCGGTGAGCACCCGCACCGACCGCGGCGGCAGGGCGACGACCCACTGCGACCCGTCGCGGGCGGGCGCCGTGTCGGTCACGCGCTCGCGCGCCCCGGCGGCGCCCAGCAGCGAGGCCGCCACGCGCTCCGATCGTTCGACGTCGAACCAGTTGAAGAGCACCAGGCCCCGCCCCTCGGCGCCCAGGTCGACCGCGAAGCGCGAGGGGGGCACCGCGCGGGTGGTGCGGGCGCCGCGGGTGAGCGACTCGATGAGCGGCGAGGTGTAGAAGGTCTCGCCCGTCGCCGCGGCGAGGTCGAGCGGCCGCGCGAGCCCGCGCGTCCGGTCGCGCAGGAGCGTGAACCACGCCTCGCGGTAGAGGCCCGCGCCCGCGGCGTCGAGGGCCGTGAGGTCGTCGCCGTAGCCGAAGGCGGCGCCCGAGAGAAGCCCCACGGCGAGAAACGCGCGGGCCTCCTCCGCGGGCAGGTCGCGCACGACGGGCTGGTCGGGGTCGGGCTGCACGCCCCAGCGGGCGATGTCGGCGCGCGCCGCGAGGTTGCGCGCCGTGGCGGCCACCGAGCCCCAGAACGGACGCCCCACGGTGAAGGTGTTGTCGGCCCCGACGCGCATCGAGTCGACGTACGGCAGCGCGGGCAGCACGAGCGCGCCGCAGCCGTTGAGGTGCGCCCCCTCGGCGCCGCGCGCGATCGCCTCGAGGCCCGCGCGGTACGCCTGCAACCCCGTGGCGCTCGCGTCGTGGCGGCGCCCGGGCAGCGTCGCGGCGTAGAGGAAATCGATCTTGAAGAGCGACACGCCCTGCGCGCGCAACCCCCGAAAGAGCCCCTCGAGGTGCGCCCGCACGTCGTCGCGCGTGGCGTCGAGCACGAGGTACGGGCGCCCGGGCACGAGCTCGACGCGCAGGGGCGCGGCGCCCGAGAGGTCGCGCACCATCCACTCGGGGTGCTCGGTCGCGAGCGGCGCCGCGGGGTCGACGGCGAAGGGCGCGAGCCACAGGCCCAGGGTGACGTGGTCGCGCGCGAGCCGGGCCGCGAGCGCGTCGAGCGTCGCGCCGAACGCGGGCTTCGGCGCCCAGTCTCCCCAGGCGCGCTCCCACCCGTCGTCGACGGTGACGTGCAGGGCGCTCGGGTCGAGCGCGCGCACGGCCGCCGCGTTGGCCGCCGCGGCGTCGGCGGTGACCCTTTCGAAGAGCGTGTTCCAGCTCCACCAGCCGCGGGGAAAAGGGCTCGGCGGGCGCGTGCGCGGCGCCGGCGGCGCGTCGTCGCTGCACGCGAAGGGGCGCTCGGGGTCGGCGGGCGCGAGCACCACCGAGCCCGTGAGCGGCGCGGAGTCGGGCGCGAGCGTGACGGACTCGTCGTCGGCGAG
>JBDHVF010000093.1:0-15396 GCA_039809605.1 Polyangiales bacterium
AAGCAGCTCGGGCTGCGCGCGCCCGACGAGGTGCCGCCCGAGGCGCCCTTCACCGAGCTGGGCCTCGACTCGCTGATGGCCGTGGAGCTCCGCAACGCGATCTCGTCGTGGGCGGGCGTGCGCCTGCCGGGCGCGGCGCTCGTCGACCACCGCAGCGCGTCGGCCGTCGCGGGCCTCGTGTGCGACCTGCTCGCGCAGGGCGAGGCCTCGGCCGCGCCGGCGCCCCCGCGCGCGCTCCGGCGCCTGCACCCCGAGCCGCCGAGCCCCACGCTCTTTCTCATCGGCGGCGCGGTGGGCGGCGACCCCCTCTACCTCGGCGAGCTCGCGCGCGCGATGGGGCCGCTCCAGCCCTCGTACGCGCTCGTCTACCCCGGCGCGACGCGCGACGAGGAGCCGCTCGACGACGTGCGCGCCCTCGCCGACTACTTCCTCGACGAGCTCGGGCGCTCGGGCGCCGACGGGCCGTGCGCGATCGCGGGCCACTCGCTCGGCGGCCTCGTCGCCTACGAGATGGCCGTGAGGCTCATGGGGCGCGGGCGCTGCCCCGTCGAGCTCGTGCTGCTCGACGCGCCGCTGCCCGAGGGCGACGACGCGGCCGGCGCGGCGTGGCGCGAGACGTCGCTGCGGGGCTACCTCGACCAGCTCGCCGAGCTCGGCCGGCTCGCCGACGACGTCGACCTCGCGGCCCGCGCGAAGGCGGCCCCCGCCGAGGCGTGGGCGCTGCTCGAGCGGCAGTGGCGCGCCAACGTGGCCGCGACCACGCGCTACCGGCCCGCGGCGCGCTACGAGGGCGAGGCGACCTTCGTCACCCCGGCGAACGACCGCGACGGGCTCGCGGCCTTCGCGGGCGCGTGGCGGGCCCTCTGCCCCGCGCTCAAGGTCGCCCGCACGAGCGGCAACCACATCACCATGGTGCGCGGCGCGCACGCGAAGAAGACCGCGCGGGTGCTTCGAAGGCTCCTCGGCGACGACGAGGCGTGACGGGCACACTGGCGCCCGGCGGCGGTCGGCACCAGGAGACCCCTGACGATCGTCGCTTCGGCCCTGCGCCACCCGCGGGATGTCTCCACCAGGCGGAGGTGTTCGCGATGAGTTCTCGCACCCCGGCGGCGCTGGCGGCGCTCGCCGCGTGGGCGATCACGCCGCCCGCGCGCGCCCAGACGCCGCCCGCGCACGACCCCGTCGCCATGATGCAGGGCCCCCTCGGCGTCTCGTGGATGCGCGAGGCGTCGGGCACCGCGTGGCAGCCCGACGACTCGCCGATGTTCGCCCACATGCAGCGCGTCGGAGGCTGGAGCCTCATGGAGCACTACAACGCCTTCGTCGGCGTCGACGCCGCCGGGGGCCCGCGCGGCGCGACGGACGCGTTCAGCACCAACTGGGGGATGCTCATGGCGCGCCACGCCCTCGCGGGGGGCCAGCTCGGCGCGCGCGTGATGATGAGCCTCGAGCCGCTCACGCTCCCCGACGGGGGCTACCCCCTGCTGCTCCAGACGGGCGAGACGTGGCAGGGCAGAACCCTGCACGACCGCCAGCACCCGCACGACCTCTTCATGGAGCTCAGCGTCGGCTACCAGCGCGAGCTCGCGGGCGGCGTGGCGCTCCAGGTCTACCTCGCGGCGGCGGGCGAGCCCGCGCTCGGGCCCGCGGGGTTTCCGCACAGGGTGAGCGCGTTCTACGACCCGCTCGGGCCCATCTCACACCACTGGCTCGACTCGACGCACATCGCCTTCGGCGTGGTGACCGCGGGGCTCTACACCCGCTACCTCAAGGTCGAGGGCTCGTGGTTCAACGGCCGCGAGCCCGACGAGGACCGCTGGGGCCTCGACCTGCGCGCCCCCGACTCGTGGTCGGCGCGCGTCACGGTCAACCCCGCCGCGTGGCTCTCGGCGCAGGCGTCGTACGGCTACCTCCAGAGCCCCGAGGCGCTGCGCGCCGACGAGAGCCAGCACCGCGTGACGGCCTCGGCGACCGCCACCGTCCGCATGCGCGCGAGCCACTGGTCGACCACCGCCGCGTGGGGGATGCACCTCGTCCACGCCCACGGCGCGTCGAGCGCGGTGCTCGTCGAGTCGAGCCTGAACCTCCTCGGCCACTACATCCTCTACGGGCGCGCGGAGTACGCCGCCAAGCCCGCCGAGGACCTCGACATCGAGGGCCTGCAGCACGGCTCGACGCACCCCGTCGGCAGCCTCTCGCTCGGCGCCGCGTACGCGTTCGGCCCCGTGCTCGACGTGGTGCCGACGGTGGGGGTGCGAGGGTCGCTCTCGATCGTGGGCGACGAGCTCCGCGCCGCGTACGGCGACAGCGTCGTCGCGGGCGGCGTCGCGTACGTGCAGCTCCGGCCCGCCGAGATGCGCATGCCGATGCCCGCGCGCTGAGGCTACGACGAGGCGCCCCCGTCGAGGCGCTCGATGCGCGCGAGCACGGCGGCCACGATGCGGTCGCAGCGCGCGCCGTCGAAGGCGAAGGCCGCGGTCGCCGCGCGGTCGACCCGCGGGCCGAGGCGCCCCTGGAGCAGCGCGCGCGCGCGAAAGAGCCGCGTCTTCACCGTCTCCTCGGGGATGTCGAGGCACTCGGCGGTCTCGGCGACGCTGAGCTCCTCGACGGCGCGCAGCACGAAGACCACGCGGTAGTGTTCGGGCAGCGCGTCGATGGCCGCCTCGAGCGCCGCGCGCAGCTCGCCGTCCGCGGCGCGCTGCTCGGGGTCGCCCATGTCGTCCGCGGGCCGCTCCATCTCCTCCGCCTCCTCCCTGCGCCTCGCGCCCTCGGCGCCCTCGTCGCGCCGCTTGCGGAGCCGCGCGAGGGCCTCGTAGACCGCGATGCGCGTGAGCCACGTGGAGAAGCGCGCGCGCCCGGCGAAGTCCCCGAGGTGCAGGTACGCGCGCACGTACGCCTCCTGCACCACGTCGACGACCTCGTCCTCGCCCAGGCGCCCCACGATGGCGCGCGCGGCGCGGTAGAGCCTGCGGTTGTTACGGCGCATGAGCACTTCGAAGAGGCCCTTCTCCCCCGCGCGCACGCGGGCGATGATCGCCTCGTCGGGGAGCGACTCGGGGGGCTCGGTCGTGGGCACCTGCATCGGGCTCTCGGCTCCTTCGCCCCCCCGGCGCGCGGGGAGGTCCGGTACTCGATGGACCCCAACGCGGTTGTCGTCAATGCGCCGCATCGCGCCCCGCTCCCTGCGAGACCTCGCGCGCGCCCGGCGGCCACGCCGCGGGGGCCTCCGAGGCGAGCACCGTGAGCGACCCGTCGGCGGGGTCGAGCAGCGCGTCGACGCTCGAGAGCCCCAGGGCGTACTGCGCGGCGACGAGCCCCGACATCGACGCGCCCGCGACGCCGTGGCTGAGGGTGCTCGACCCGCAGAGGTAGAGCCCGTCGACCGGCCCCCGCTGCGAGAACGAGAAGGGCCCGAGCTGCCACGGCGTCTTGGCCGTTCCGTACGCCGCGCCGCGAACGCTCTCGCAGTAGAAATCGTTGGTGAGGGCGGTGCCCACCTCGAGGAACCGCAGCCGCCCCCGCAGGCCCGGGATCACGTTCTCGGCCGCGGCGAGCATGCGCTCGCCGAGGTCGCGCTTGAGGCGCTCGTACCCGTCGCCGCGCTCGCCCTGGCGCGTGCCGGCCCAGCGCGCGAAGGGCTCGTAGGGCGCGAAGGTGAACATCTCGATCGTGTGGTGGCCGTGCGGGCGGTGCGTCGGGTCCTTGAGCGTGGTGATCGTGAGAAAGAGCCCGTCGACCTCGGGGCCGGGCAACGCGCGCTCCATGCGGGCGTAGAGCCCGTCGACGTCCGCGGTGCGGTACCACCAGTAGTTGCCCGAGTCGTAGCCCATGGCCTCGAGGTCGAGGTCGGTCGCGCAGAAGACCGACAGCAGGCTCACCGAGTACTCCATGCGCCGCGCCTTGCGCGCCTCGCGGGCGCACCACGCCTCGGGCACGAGCCGCCCGTAGGTCACCGCGGGGTCCGCGTTCGAGATCACCGTTCGCGCGCGCAGCACCTCGCCGCTCGCGAGCTCGACGCCCACCGCGCGCCCCGACTCGACGAGGACGCGCGCCACCCTCGCGCGCGTGCGGATCTCGCCGCCGTTGCGCCGCAGCTCGCGGATGAACGCGCGGGGGATGCGCGACGCGCCGCCGCGCGGGTAGTACCCGCCGTCGAAGTAGTGCGACGACATCGTGCAGTGGATCGGCAGCGACACGCGCGAGGGCGCGAGGCCGTGGTTGCCCGCCTGCGCCGAGAGCACGGCCTTGAGGGTCGGGTCGCGCACGCACGCGTCGAGCAGCGACGAGAGCGTGCGGAGCCCCCAGCGCACGAGCGTCGGCGCGCGGAAGGGCACCGCGAGCACCGCGGGGAACTCCAGCATCGTGTCGCAGCGCTTCACGTCGTCGACGAGGCGCCGCATCGTCGCGAAGTAGCGCGCGATGCCCTCGCGCTCGTGGGGGAAGCGCGCCGTGAGCCGCGCGACCCAGCGGTCGAGCCCCTTCGGCTGGTCGAAGCGCTCGCCCGCGATGAGAAAATGGTCGAAGCCCTCGGGGTTGAGCTCGCAGAACTCGAGGTCGCGCGCGACGCCGAGGCCCTCGTAGAGCCTGCGCACGCCGCCGCCCTCGTGCACGTCGCCGATGTAGTGCACGCCGGGGCTGAAGCGGTAGCCGTCGAGCGAGAAGCTGTGCGTCCAGCCCCCCGGCAGGTAGTGCTGCTCGAGCACCAGCACCCGCTGCTTCGCGCGCGCGA
Source organism: Polyangiales bacterium (assembly GCA_039809605.1). Lineage (GTDB taxonomy): Bacteria > Myxococcota_A > Polyangia > Polyangiales > CAISKJ01. The sequence continues at coordinate 4,730 of JBDHVF010000093.1, forward strand.
GCGCGACCGCGGCGGTGAGCCCGCCGGGGCCTGATCCGATCACGATGGCGTCGAGGGGCGTCTGCATGGGGTCTCCACCTCCCGCGCTCGGGCGCGCGGCGCTCGCGTTCACGCAACCTGAGTCGGCCGGGCGGTGAAGGGTTCCCGCGCCGCGGGCGATTCTTCGGGCCTCGCTTCTCCATTGAGCTCCGCGCGCCCGGGCGACGATCATCCCCGTCGTGACCCCCGTCGCCCCGACCGACGCCCGCGCCCCGGTGATGTCCGGCTATCCGCAGACCGCGGCGCTCGTCGCGCTCGCCACGGGGCTCTCGTCGCTCGCGCGCCCGTGGCTGGCGCTGCCCGACGTCGCGATGCTCTACCTCCTGGTGATCGTGGCGGTGGCCGCGCGCTACGGGCGCGGCCCGTCGGTGCTCGCGTCGACGCTCTCGGTCGCCACGTACGACTTCTTCTTCATCTCGCCGCACCTGTCGCTCGCGGTCGACGACGCGCGCAACCTGCTCACCTTCGCGGCCATGTTCGTCATCGGGCAGCTCATCGCCGCGCTCACCCTGCGCCTCCGGGCGAGCGAGCGCGAGGCCCGCCGGCGCGAGGCCCGCACCGCGGCGCTCGCGGCCGAGCGCGCCGAGCTCGCCGAGGCCGCCCGCGCCGCGTCGATCAAGGCCCACGCCGAGGAGGCGCGCTCGACGCTCCTCAGCGCCGTCTCCCACGACCTGCGCACGCCCCTCGCGGCCATCACGGGCGCGGCCACGGCGCTGCGCGACGAGCCGGGGCTCGACCGCGCGCAGCGCGACGACCTGGTCACCACCATCTGCGAAGAGGCCGAGCGCATGGAGCGCCTCATCGGCAACCTGCTCGACATGACGCGCCTCGAGTCGGGCGCCATGACCGTGCGTCGCGAGTGGGTGCCGCTCGAAGAGGTCGTCGGCTCGGCCCTCACGCGCCTCGACGCGAAGCTCGCGGGGCGCGCCGTCACCACCGACCTGCCGCCCGCGCTGCCCCTCGTGTCGGTCGACCCGGTGCTCCTCGAGCAGGTGTTCGTGAACCTCTTCGAGAACGCCGCGCGCCACACGCCCGAGGCCTCGCCCATCGAGGTGCGCGCGCGCGCCCTCGCGAGCGGCGGCGTCGAGGTCGACGTCTCCGACCGCGGCGAGGGCATCGCCCCGGGCGACGAGGCGCGCGTCTTCGAGCGGTTCTACCGCGGCGCGCGCGCGGGCGGCGGCGGCGTGGGCCTGGGGCTGCCCATCAGCCGCGGCATCGCCGAGGCCCACGGGGGCACGCTCACCGCGCACGCCCGCGAGGGCGGCGGCACGACCTTCACCCTCACGCTCCCGTCGGCGGGCGTCGAGCCCTCGGTGCCCGCCGAGGTCGACGACGCGGAGCGCGCGCCGTGACCGACGCCCCGCCGCTCGTGCTGCTGGTCGAGGACGAGGCGCAGATGCGGCGCTTCCTCCGCGCGACGCTGCGCGCGCACGGCTTCGGGCTCGTCGAGGCCCCCACCGCGGCCGAGGCGCTCGCCGTGGCCACCGCGCAGGCGCCCGAGCTCATCCTCATGGACCTCACCCTGCCCGACGGCGACGGCATCGACCTCACGCGCCGCATCCGAGAGTGGAGCCGCGTGCCCATCATCGTTCTCTCTGCGCGCGGCCGCGAGGCCGACCGCGTCGAGGCCCTCGACGCCGGCGCCGACGACTACCTCACCAAGCCCTTCGGCGTGAACGAGATGCTCGCGCGCATCCGCGTCGCGCTGCGCCACGCGCGCGCCGCCGCGCAGCCCGCGCCCGTGCTCGAGGCCGGCGCCCTGCGCGTCGACCTCGCGCGCCGCGTCGTCACGCTCGACGGCCGCGAGGTGCACCTCACGCCCATCGAGTACAGGCTCCTGGCGCTGCTCGCGCAGAACGCCGGGCGCGTGCTCACCCACCAGCAGATGCTCCGCGAGGTGTGGGGCGCGGGGCACACCCACCAGGCGCACTACCTCAGGGTCTACATGGCCGCGCTGCGCAGAAAGATCGAGCGAGACCCCGCGCGCCCGGCCCTGCTCCAGACCGAGCAGGGCGTGGGATACCGGCTGCGCGTGCCGGGCGAGTGAGCCGCGGTCTTGACGCTTTCTTGATGCGCCCGCGCCCAACCTTGACGGGCCCTTGATGCGCCCGGCGGTACACCTACCCCCGCTCGATGCCGCACGAGATCACCACCCGGGGGGCCGCGCCGGCCGCCGACGCGAAGGCCGACCCGCACACGCACGAGAGCCGCCACGCCGACGCGCTCTCGAAGCTGGCCCTCGGCGCCCTCGGCGTGGTCTACGGCGACATCGGAACGTCGCCCCTCTACGCCGTGAAGGAGTGCTTCGCGCGCGAGCACGGCGTCGACCCGACGCCGGGCAACGTGCTGGGCATCCTCTCGCTGGTGCTCTGGTCGCTGATCCTCGTGATCGTGGTGAAGTACACCACGTTCATCATGCGCGCCGACAACCACGGCGAGGGCGGCATCCTGGCGCTGCTGGCGCTCGTGACCCCGCGCGCCGACCTCGGCGCCCCCGGCACGCGCGCGAGGCTCGCGTCGCGCTCGGCCATGATCGCGCTGGGCCTCTTCGGCGCGGCCCTGCTCTACGGCGACGGGATCATCACCCCGGCCATCTCGGTGCTCTCGGCGGTCGAGGGCCTCGAGGTCGCCACCACCACGGTGCACCCCTTCGTCGTGCCCATCACCGTGGCCATCCTCGTGGCGCTCTTCCTCGTGCAGAAGCGCGGCACCGCGGGCGTGGGCGCGGTCTTCGGGCCCGCGATGCTCCTGTGGTTCGGCAGCATCGCCGCCGCGGGCCTGCCGTGGATCGCCCGGCGCCCCGAGGTGCTCGGCGCGATCAACCCCCTGCACGCCGTGTGGTTCTTCGCGCGGCACGGCGGCCACGGCTTCCTGCTCCTCGGCTCGGTGGTGCTCTGCGTCACGGGCGGCGAGGCCCTCTACGCCGACATGGGCCACTTCGGCGCGCGCCCCATCCGCCTCGCCTGGTACGGCGTGGTGCTGCCCGCGCTCCTCTGCAACTACTTCGGCCAGGGCGCGCTGCTCCTCGAGCGCGGCGAGGCCGTGCGGGCCAACCCCTTCTTCGGCCTCCTCTCGGGCGCGATGGTCTACCCCATGGTGGCCGTCGCCACCGTGGCCACGGTGGTGGCCTCTCAAGCCCTCATCTCGGGCGCGTACTCGCTCACACAACAAGCCGTGCAGCTCGGGTACTGCCCGCGCGTCACCATCGTGCACACGTCGGGCAGGGCCGAGGGGCAGATCTACGTGCCCGAGGTCAACCACTTCCTCATGGTCGCGTGCGTGCTGCTGGTGATGGCGTTCCGCGAGTCGACGGCGCTCGCGGCGGCGTACGGCATCGCGGTCACGGGCACCATGAGCATCACGTCGGTGCTCTTCTACAAGCTCACGCGCCAGTGGGGGTGGCCCGAGTGGAAGAGCGCCTCGCTCCTCGCGCTCTTCCTCGCCATCGACCTGGCGTTCCTCTCGGCCAACGTGGTGAAGGTGCGCGAGGGGGGCTGGGTGCCGCTCGCCATCGCCGCCGCCGTCTTCGCCGTCATGACCACGTGGAAGGCGGGCCGCCGCTCCCTCGGCCGCCACGTCATCGCCAACACCCTCCCCATGGAGCTCTTTCTCGACGACGTGCGCACCACGAGGCCCCACCGGGTGAGGGGCACGGCGGTGTTCATGACCTCGTCGCCCGAGGGCGCGCCGCCGGTGCTCCTGCACCACTTCAAGCACAACAAGGTGCTGCACGAGAAGGTGGTGATGCTCTCGGTGCAGACGCGCCACGTGCCCGAGGTGCCTGCGGGCGAGCGCATCGAGGCGCGGCCCCTCGGCGAGGGCTTCTGGCAGGTGATCGCCACCTACGGCTTCATGCAGACGCCCGACGTGCCCGAGGCCCTGCGCCTCGCCCACGACAGCGGCCTCGCGATCGAGGTCGAGGGCGCGAGCTTCTACCTCGGGCGCGAGACGCTGCTCACCACGGGCCGCGCGGGCATGGCCCGGTGGCGCAAGGTGCTCTTCGCCTTCCTCTCGCGCAACGCGCGCCCGGCCAGCATGTTCTTCAACATCCCGCCCAACCGCGTCGTCGAGCTCGGCGCCCAGATCGAGCTCTAACCGAGCGCCCGCGCGCGGGCGCGGAGGATGTGCCCCGCGATCTCGCCCACGCCCACGCCGTGCGCGCACTGCGCGAAGACCGTCGGGCCCTCGCCGCGCATGCGCCGCGCGTCGCGGTCCATCACCGCGAGGTCGGCGCCCACGTGCGGGGCGAGGTCGGTCTTGTTGATCACCAGCAGGTCCGACTGCGTGACGCCGGGCCCGCCCTTGCGCGGGACCTTGTCGCCGCCCGCCACGTCGATCACGTACACGGTGTAGTCCGCGAGCTCGCGGCTGTACTGGGCCGCGAGGTTGTCGCCGCCGCTCTCCACGAGCAGCAGCTCGGGCGCCACGCGCTCCATCAGGTCCTCGAGGGCGAGGAGGTTGGGGCTGATGTCCTCGCGGATCGCCGCGTGGGGGCAGCCCCCGGTCTCGACCGCGACGATGCGCTCGGGCGCGAGCGCGTCGTGGCGCACGAGGAACTCGCCGTCCTCGCGCGTGAAGATGTCGTTGGTGACGACGCCGAGCGAGACGCCGTCGCGCAGGTGGCGGCAGAGCGCGAGCACGAGCGCCGTCTTGCCGCTCCCCACCGGGCCGCCGATGCCCACGGTGAAGGCCCTGCGGGCGAAGTCCCTCGCGCGCGGCGCGTCGCGGTCGTGAAAGCGGCCGGGGTGCTCGTGGTCGTGGTCGTGGTCGTGGTGCATGGGCGTGCGTCCGTTCATGACTGAAAGAGCCGCGCGTAGAGCGCGTCGTGCGTGGCGGCGAAGAGGTCGAGCCGCGGCGCGGTCTGCGCGACGTCCTCGGGCGCGATCGAGGCGCAGCGCGCGAGCACCTCGTCGAGCAGCGGCGCGCACTCGCGCTGGAGGGCCTGCGCGCGGAACGTGCCCACGAGGTTGAGCCGCACCGCGGCCGACACGACCCCGCGCAGCGTGACGAAGAGCAGCAGCCGCGACGCCTCGTCGAGCGGCACCCCGAGCGCCGCGAGCAGCGCCCCCCACACGGGCGCGTGGTGGCGGGGCGAGCGCGCGGCGCGGGCGCGGGCGTCGAGGTCGCGCACGGCCGCGTCGTCGAACGATCGCGCGCAGGCCGAGAGCGTCGCGCGGCCCTGGGCGCGGCTCGCGCGGTTCGCGACGTGGTTGACCAGAAACGCGTCGGCCGCCGCGTCGAGCGCTTCGAAGCGCGCCGGGTCGCGGTGCGCCGCGCGCGCGAAGGGCAGCGCCCCGTGGCCCGACTGCCAGAGCGCGTCGGCGACGAACGCGCGCAGCCCCTCGTCGCCCGCCGCCTCCCCGTGCTGCGCCGCGGCCTCGAGCCCGGCCGAGTGCGCGAAGCCCCCCGCGGGAAAGGCCGAGTCGGCGAGCTGAAGCACCAGCCACGGCGCGGCGGCCTCCATCGGTCAGAAGAGCGCGTAGCGCTGCGCGAGCGGCAGGCGCGCGGCGGGCAGGCACCGAAGGAGCTCGCCGTCGGCGCGCACCTCGTAGCTCTCGGGGTCGACCGTGATGGCGGGCAGCGCGTCGTTGAGCCTCATGTCGCGCTTGCCGATCGAGCGGCACCCGCGCGCGGCCGCGAGGCGCTTGCCGAGCCCCAGGCGCGCCACGCGCCCCTCGTCGAGCGCGCACCGCGACACGAACGCGACGCTCGTCGCGCCCGTCGCGCCGCCGAACGACCCGAACATCGGGCGCATGTGCGAGGGCTGCGGCGTGGGGATCGACGCGCCCGGGTCCCCCATCTGCGCCCACGCCACGAGCCCTCCCTTCAGCACCAGCTCGGGCCGCGCGCCGAAGAACGCCGGGCGCCAGAGCACCAGGTCCGCGAGGCGCCCCACCTCGACGCTGCCCACCTCGTGCGCCACGCCGTGCGCGATCGCGGGGTTGACCGTGTACTTCGCCACGTAGCGCCGCGCGCGCAGGTTGTCGTGGTCGCCGCGCTCGCCGTCGAGGCGCCCGCGCTGCTCGCGCATCTTGTGGGCCGTCTGCCAGGTGCGCGTGACGACCTCGCCCACGCGGCCCATCGCCTGGCTGTCGCTCGACATCATGCTGATGGCGCCGAGGTCGTGCAGAATGTCCTCGGCCGCGATGGTCTCGCCGCGGATCCTGCTCTCGGCGAAGGCCACGTCCTCGGGCAGGTCGGGGTCGAGGTGGTGGCAGACCATGAGCATGTCGAGGTGCTCGTCGAGCGTGTTGACCGTGAAGGGCCGCGTGGGGTTGGTCGAGCTCGGGAGCACGTTGGGCTCGCCGCACACGCGCAGGATGTCGGGCGCGTGCCCGCCGCCCGCGCCCTCGGAGTGGTACGTGTGGATCGTGCGCCCCTTGAACGCCGCGATGGAGTCGTCGACGTAGCCCGACTCGTTGAGCGTGTCGGTGTGGATGGTCACCTGCACGTCGTAGCGGTCGGCGATCGAGAGCGCGCAGTCGATGGCCGCCGGGGTGGTGCCCCAGTCCTCGTGCAGCTTCAGCCCGAGCGCCCCCGCGCGCACCTGCTCGTCGAGCCCCTCGGGCAGCGCGCTGTTGCCCTTGCCCGTGAGCCCGACGTTCACCGGCAGCGCGTCGGTCGCCAGGAGCATCTGCTCGAGGTACGTCACCCCCGGCGTGCACGTGGTGGCGCGCGTGCCCGTCGCGGGGCCCGTGCCGCCGCCGATGAGCGTGGTGACCCCGCTCGCCAGCGCCTCGAAGGCCTGTTGGGGGCAGATGAAATGGATGTGCGAGTCGACGCCCCCCGCGGTCACGATCATCCCCTCGGCGGCGATGACCTCGGTGGTGACCCCGACGCGCATGCCGGGCGTCACGCCGGCCATCACGTGGGGGTTGCCCGCCTTGCCGATGCCGGCGATGCGCCCGCGCTTGACCCCGATGTCGGCCTTGTAGACCCCCGTCCAGTCGACGACGAGCGCGTTGGTGATCACGCAGTCGAGCGCCTCGGCGTCGACGGCGCCCGCGGCCTGCCCCATGCCGTCGCGCAGCACCTTGCCGCCGCCGAACTTGCACTCGTCGCCGTAGACCGTGAAGTCTCGCTCGACCTCGATCACGAGCGCCGTGTCGCCGAGCCGCACGCGGTCGCCCGTGGTGGGGCCGTACATGTCCGCGTAGTGCGCGCGCCTCATGCGGTGGCTCACGGCGCCCCCTCGTGGCCGAAGCCCTCGCGCTTCACCGCGTCGACGAGGCGCTCGCGGCCCGCGTCGTCGACGGGGCCGCTCGCGAGCGCGTTGCCGCCGTGCACCACGCGCTCGCCCGCGAAGGGCACGAGGCGCACGGTCTTCTCCTCGCCGGGCTCGAAGCGCACCGCGGCGCCCGCGGGGATGTCGAGGCGGCGCCCGTAGGCGCGCGCGCGGTCGAACGCCAGCGCGCGGTTGGTCTCGGCGAAGGGGTAGTGGCTCCCCACCTGGATCGGGCGGTCGCCGCGGTTCTTCACCGAGAGCGTGACGACGGGGCGGCCCTCGTTGAGCTCGACGTCGCCGTCGGCGGGCAGCACCTCGCCGGGCGCCGGCTCGGCGCTCGCGGACGCCGCGAAGCGCTCGCGCGCGGGCACGGGCAGAAAGCTCCCGTGGAGCGCGAGGGCGAGGTCGCCGTGCTCGTCGACGACGGGGTGGTGCACGGTCACGAGCTTGGTGCCGTCGGCGAAGGTGCCCTCGACCTGCACCTCGGTGATCATGTCGGCCACGCCGTCCATCACCTCGGCGCGGCCGAGGAGCCTGCGCCCCAGGTCCATCAGCTCGGCGACCTGGCGCCCGTCGCGGATGAACTCGAGGAGCTGCGCGGCGATGAGCGCCACGGCCTCGGGGTAGCTGAGCCGCAGCCCGCGCGCGAGGCGCTTCTGCGCGAGCGACCCCGCGCCGTGCAGCATGAGCTTGTCGATCTCGCGTGGCGTCAGGTGCATGTCGTCGCCTCTCCCTCCGATGCGCGCTGGGGCTTCGTTACCACTTTCGCGCGAAGGGGTCATCGCCGACGAGCGCGGGCACGAAGGCCAGCGCCCCCCGCACCACCCGCGCGAGGCCCTCGGCCGTCTCGGCCGCGGCGCGGGCGACGAGGGTCCCGTCGGCGAGCGCGCTGCACGAGGCCACCGCGCGGGCGCCGCGCGACGGCGCCGAGAGGCCCCCGAGCGCGTCGCTCACGTGCCTCCGCTCGCGCTCGAGGCGCGCCCCCGCGACGACCAGCGTGGCGTACGCGTCGAAGCGCCCCATGCGCGCGGCGACGGGCCCGTGCGCCGGGTCGAGCAGCAGCGCGTCGCGCGCGACGAGGCCCTCGGGCGTGGTGAGTTCGAAGACCGCGTGGTGGCGCGCGAAGGCCCAGCGCTCGCCGCGCTCGACGCGCCCGGCGTGCAGCACGTCGAGCACGACGGCGCAGGCGCCCGGCGCGAGCTCGACGCGCGTGCGCTGCTCGTAGCGCGCGCCTTCGAAGCAGAGCACCGGGTCGGGGAGCACGAGCGCGGTCGACCCTTCGCCCGCGCGCACCGTGAGCTCGCTCGCGCAGCCGCGCGGCGAGCGGTAGACCTTGGTGGCCGACTGGGTCGAGAGCATCGCCGCCGCGCCGGGGCCGAGGGTGGCCGCGAGCGCGACGCGGTCGCCGTCGACGAGGCCGCCGCCGAGGGTGGAGGTGAACGCCCACGCCGCGGCGCCGCGCCCGCGCGGTAGAAGGATCTTGAGCGGGCTCACGGCGCGCGAGGCGCGCGCGACGGTGCGCCCGCCCACGCGCGCGAAGTCGACGTGGCCGGCGCCCGGGGTGTGCATCGCGGGACGGACCTTACATCACCGGGAACCTTCTTCGCGCTCGCGACTCGGTGGGTGAGAGAGAGGTCGAGACGATGAACACATCACCCTGCCGGGGCCTGACGCGCGTGGCCACCCTCGAAGAGCTCGTCGAGCGCGACAAGGACCACGAGTGCCCGGGCTTCGGGATCCACCACGTGTGCGTCAAGGTCGACGCCGTCGCGCACCTGCCGACGCGCTTCGGAGATTTTCGCATCGTCGCGTTCTGGAACAACCGCGACGGCAAGGAGCACGTCGCGCTCGTGCACGGCGACGTGATGGGCGCCGACGACGTGCCGACGCGGCTGCACTCCGAGTGCCTCACGGGCGACGCCCTCGGCTCGCTGCGCTGCGACTGCCGCGACCAGCTCGAGGGCGCCCTGCGCGCGCTGGCCTCGATGGAGCGCGGCCTGCTGCTCTACCTCCGCCAGGAGGGCCGGGGCATCGGGCTCGTCAACAAGGTGCGCGCCTACGCGCTGCAGGAGCGCGGCCTCGACACGGTCGACGCCAACCGCGCGCTCGGCTTTCGCGACGACGAGCGCGACTACGCCGTCGCGGCGCACATGCTGGCGAGCCTCGACGTGGCCTCGGTGCGGCTGATGACCAACAACCCCGACAAGATCCGGCAGCTCGAGCAGCAGGGCATCCGGGTCGCCGGGCGCCTGCCCCACGTGATGCCCGCCAACGAGCACAACCGCTTCTACCTCGAGACCAAGGCGCGCCGGTCGGGGCACATGATCGAGCTCCCCGGCGACTGAGCGCGCCGTCAGACTCAGGTTTGGCCGTTGACGAGTCTCGCTGCGTGTGAACGCGGCGCGCGAGTTCGCACAGCCCCCTCACCGCGCTACCGCGCGCCCTCACCCCCGCGGAGCGGGGGCAAGGGCTCTGTCGTCTGCGAGCGGTTGGTGTCGCACCGACGCGTCGTGATCGAGAGGTCGCTGCGGCGCGCGTCGCCGTCCGCGCGGAGCTCATGCAGCCTGTCGCTGCGCGGCGCAAGGCGCGGCACGGCCGTCGTGCGCGTGGCGCAGCGGCGCCCAGCTCCCCGACCCGTTCCAGCCGAGCACCCACGCGGCCATGATCAGCATCCATGGGGCGAAGGTGGGGGCGGTGAAGGCGGGGCGAAAGACTTCCAACGCACGCAGAAGCGTGCGACCCGTGTCGTTGGGCACGGAGCCTCCGGGGTCGTGAGGATGTAGGAACCCGGACGATCCCCCGGAGCTCCGTGCCTGTCACCTGCGCCGCCCGCGAAGGGCGACGCGCGCCGCTGCGGTCCCTCGATCACGACGCGTCGGTGCGACACCAACCGCTCGCAGACGACAGAGCCCTTGCCCCCGCTCCGCGGGGGTGAGGGCGCGCGGTAGCGCGGTGAGGGGGCCGAGTCAACGACCGTGCGGCCATGCCCCGCGCGCTACGTCAACGGCAAAACCTGAGTCTGAGCGTTTCCGGGTGCAAACCCGCGGCTCCGCGGCAGATCCGCGTCGTCGGCCGGCGTCGCGAGGGCTCGAAATGCCCACGGCATTCCTTCGCCGCCGCTCCTTGCCCGCCTTGCGGCTCCTTGCGGAACCGCAGGTTTGCACCCGGAAACGCTCTCACAGGAGCGCCGCGGTGACCGCGAGCCACGCGGGCAGCGTGAGGGGCGCGAGCAGCATGCCCAGCGTGGCGACGCCCGACGCGAGCGCGCCGTCGCAGCCCTCGTCGGTGGCGATCACCACCGAGACGAGCGCCGTGGGCATCGCGGATTGGAGCACCGCCGCCGACGCGACGGGGCCGCGCAGGCCCAGGGCGAGCGCGGCGGCGAGCGCGACCGCGGGCGCGA
>JBDHVF010000094.1:0-15348 GCA_039809605.1 Polyangiales bacterium
GCCGTCGTCGGTGCCGTCGGAGCCGTCGGTGGCGCCCGACGCGCCCGCCACGCGGGATCAGTTCCGCGCCCTGGCCATCTTCGTCCTCACGCTGGGCGCGCTCGCCGCGTTCACCCTGCTGCGCTTCCTCGCGCCGGTGATCATCGCCGCGTGGTTCGCGGGGCTCACCGCGGGCCTGCGCGCGCGGCTCTCGAAGCGCTTCGGCGGCAGGCACCGCGTGGCCGCCCTCGCCACCGCCGCGCTCGTCGTGCTCATCGTCGCGCCCCTGGTGCTCGTGGCCGTGCCCGTCTTCACCATGATGGTCGACTTCGCGCGCTCGCTCAGCAGCGGGCACCCGGCCGAGGGCGTGCAGCGCCTCGTGCAGAGCGTTCAGGGCGGCGCCGCGGCCCCCCACGTCGACGGCGGCGTCGTGCGCCGCATCGTGCAGTCGGGGCAGGCGATGCTCGGCGGCGCGGCGACGATCATGGGCCGCACCTTCTCGACCGTGTCCATCGTGGCGACGCAGCTCTTTCTGCTCGCCGTGTGCGCGTACTACTTCTCGGCCGAGGGCGGGCGCATCGTCGGGTGGATCGAGCGCGGCTCGCCCCTCGCGCCCTCGCACATGCGCCGCCTCGAGGAGGAGTTCATGGCCGTCGCCCGCGCCATGCTCGTGGGCGAGCTGCTCATGGCCGTCACCCAGGGCGCCGTCGCGGGCGTGGCCTACGTGAGCCTGGGCATCCCCAACGCGCTCCTGCTCGCGGCCGTCACCACCGTGGTCGCCATCATCCCCACGGTGGGCACCTCGCTCGTGTGGGTGCCCGTCGCGGTCGTGCTCGCGGTGGTGGGGCGCACGCGCGACGCGGTCATCCTCGTGGCCGTGGGGCTCGGGGTCATCGCCACCATCGACAACATCCTGCGCCCGTACTTCGCGCGCCTCGGCGCCGACAAGCTCCACCCGCTGATGCTCTTCCTCGGCATCTTCGGCGGCCTCGAGGCCTTCGGCGGCTGGGGGATCATCCTCGGGCCGCTGATCCTCGCGCTCTTCGTGACGGCCTTTCGCCTCTACGCGCGCGCGATCCGCCCCGCGTGAGCGCTCAGCCCCTGAGCGCCGTGGTGTACGTGATCGTCGCGCTCTTCTCGAGCATCTTCGCGACCGAGCAGTACTTCTCCATCGAGAGCTTCACGGCGCGCTCGTACTTGTGCGGGTCGACGGGGCCCGACGCTTCGAAGTGCAGCTCGATGGCGGTGTAGACCGCGGGCACCGCGTCGGCGCGCGTGCCCCTCACCGTGACCGTGAGGTCGCCGAGGGGCTCCCTCTGCTGCTTCTCGAGGATGTGGATCACGTCGAGCGCGCTGCACCCGGCGAGGCCCATGAGCACCATCTCCATCGGGCGCACGCCCTCGCCCTGGCCGCCGAGCTCGGGCGCGCCGTCGACGAGCGCCTTCTGGCCCGTCGCGTTGGTGGCCTCGAACAGCGCGCCGCGCACGCGGCCGATCTTCACCTCGACGGTCTTCGGTGCTGCCACGGGATCAGTCCTTTCGCCCGAAGAGGCCCGACGACAGGTAGCGGTCGCCGCGGTCGCACAGGATCACCACCACCACGCCCCGGTCGAGCCCCCGCGCCACCTGGAGCGCCGCCCAGGTCGCGCCGCCCGAGCTCACGCCCACGAAGACCCCCGCGTCGAGCGCGAGCCTGCGCATGGTGTCCTCGGCGTCCTTCTGGTCGACGTCGACGACGCGGTCCACGCGCGCGGGCTCGAAGATCTTCGGCAGGTACTCCTTCGGCCACCGGCGGATGCCCGGGATCTTCGACCCGTCGGTGGGCTGGCACCCCACGATCTGCACCGCGGGGCTCTTCTCTTTCAAGAAGCGCGAGCAGCCCATGATCGTGCCCGTGGTGCCCATCGACGAGACGAAGTGCGTGACCTCGCCGTGCGTGTCGCGCCAGATCTCGGGGCCGGTGCTCTCGTAGTGGGCCGTCCAGTTGTCGGGGTTCGAGAACTGGTCGAGCATCACGTAACCCCCCTCGGCCACGCGGGCGCGCGCGTAGTCGATGGCCTCCTCCATGCCGCCCCTGGCCGGCGTGAGGATCACCCGCGCGCCGTAGGCCTCCATCGTGTGCACGCGCTCGGGCGTGGAGTTCTCGGGCATCACCAGGTCGATCTCGACGCCGTACGCGCGGGCCATCATCGCCAGGGCGATGCCCGTGTTGCCGCTCGTCGGCTCGATGAGCCGCGCGCCCTTCGCGAGCGTGCCGCGCGCCACGGCGTTGCGGATCATCCACTTGGCGGGCCGGTCCTTGACGCTGCCCGCGGGGTTGTTGCCCTCGAGCTTGCCGTAGAGGGTCACGCCCTCGCGCCCCACCAGGGCCGAGAGGTCCACCAGGGGGGTGTTTCCGATGAGGTCTGCGATGTTCATGGGCGGAACTCCTGGAGCGTCTCGACCAGCGCCTCGGGCAGCGAGAGGGTCGCGTCGAGGCCGTCGCGACGCGCGTAGAAGCCCGCGCCCTCGCCCGACCCGAAGCGGTCTCCCACGACGATGCGCATCGTCTGCTGGCCCGCGTCGCCCGAGCCCGCGACCTCGATCACCATCGTGGGCGTCGCGAAGCGGGCCTCGGGCGGAGGCGGCCCGTAGCCGAAGGTGCGCACCGCCGTGGCGCTCGCGAGCGCGTTGAGCAGCGCGTCGACGCGCACCCCGTCGGCCGTCGCGCCCGCCTCGGTGCGCCAGTCGCTCCCCGACTTCACCAGCGCCACGCGCGAGGGCGTCGCGCCCCCCGTGGTGATCGAGAGGCGCGTCACGGCCTCGCGCGCGATGCGCAGCGCGCCGCGGTCGACGTGGGGCGTCGTCGCCAGCTCGTAGAGCGCGCGCGGCGCGACGAAGACCCCGGGCTGTCCTTCGATGGTCGCGTACACCCCGCCGCCGGGCGCGCCCGCGCCGAGCAGCACCGTGTACGACCGCACCGCGCCGCCCGCGTCGGCGCCCGCGTCGCCCGCCTCGCGCGGGCCTTCGAAGCGCGCGACGAGGCGGGCGCGGGGCGCGGAGAGGCCGTGCTCGGGGCGCGGCGCGCTCGACACCCAGCGGTCGGCCGTGAGCGTGGCGACGCCGTGCGCGAGGTCGCTGGCGAGCGTCGGGTCGGCGGCGATGTCGATGGGCCGCGAGAGGCGCAGCGCGCCGTCGACGCGCGCCATCTCCTCGTGGAGTGAGCCCGCGTCGACGAGCAGCGCGCGGAGCTGGTCGTCGGTCTCGTCGATCACGGCGCGGGGCCTGAAGCGAATGGGCTCGACGCGCAGCGTGTCGGCCGACGAGGGCGCGAGGCGCAGCACCACGGGCTCGTCGTCGCGCGAGGCGTAGAGGCCCTCGGCGTCGGAGGCTCCCACGAGGATGCGCTCGACCCCGTCGACGCCGGTGCGCTTGACCTCGATGACGGTCTGCGCGGGCGCGAGGCCGTGCGCGGCGCGCTGGTCTCCGTCGAGGCGCGCGCTGGTCGACAGGTCGTGCAGCGAGGTGAGCCACGCCTCGATCGACTCGGCATCGACCGCGTACGGGGAGTTCTCGGCGCGCCACGCGGCGTTGTCTCGGCGCAGCACGAGGTCGGCGCCGCCGGTGCCCGCGCCCTTCACCCGAACCTCGGAGACCTCGTCGGTGCGCGCCTGGAGCAGGTGGTCGTCGCGGTACCCCTCGGCGGGCGCGCGGAAGCCGTCGGCGAACGACCGCCCCACGCACACCACGGTGCCCGTGCCCTCGCGCATGGCGGCGAACTCGTCGTCGTGGCCCGGGCACTGGCGGCCCACGCGGATCGCCACGGGCTCGGCCCCCGACGCGCGGCGCACCTCGACGCGCAGCGAGGGGCTGTCGAGCCCGTGGCGCGCGAGCGTCGCCGCGTCGGCGTCGTCGGCGAGCACCCGCGTCGCGCGCAGGTCGCGCAGCTCGGAGGTGACGGCCTCGACGGCGCTGCGTGAGGCGCGGCCGATGGGGGGCTCGGTCATCACCCAGACGGCGCCGCGGCGCTCGAGCACGCGGCGCTGACCGCCGGCGGTGACCTCGATGCGCGCCACGCGGTCGACGTCGACCTCGGCGATCCTGCGGTCGCGGAGCTCCACGGCGTCGCGGTCGAAGGGCTGGCCGAAGCTCTTCGGCAGCACGATCGCGCGGGCGGTCGCGTCGCGCGTGCCCGTGGCGGCCGAGGCCTCGACGTAGACGGCGTCCTCCTGCTCGGCGGCGCCGCCGATGGAGAAGCGCGCGGTGACCTCGGGGCCCTCGTGCACGACGACGCGCGCGCGGGGATGGTCGAGCCCGAAGCGCCGCCGCGACGCGGCGTCGAGGTCGCCGAGGGGCCGCAGCGACTCGGCGCCTTCGACCTCCGAGAGAAGGCGCTCGGCCTCGATGGCGTCGGCGGGGCGGCGCTGGCCGTTCGAGACGACGAACCACGCGTCGCGGTCGCGGCGCAGCTCGTAGCGGCCCGACGGGCGCTCGACCTCGATGCGGTCGACGCGCTCGCGGTGAAACGCGCGGAACACGTTCTGCCGCCGCGCCTCGAGCTCGTCGGTCGTGGCGCTCGTGCGGTCGTACGCGATGAACGCCGCGCCCGCGAGCACGAGGCCCGAGAGCGCGAGCGCGGTGCGGTAGCGGGCGACGCCCACGGGCCTCACGACGACCTCCGCGAGCGCCACACGGCCAGGCCCACGAGCGCCGCGGCGAGGGGCACCAGCAGGATCACGTACACGCCGATCTGCACGAGGTCGCGCGGGCTCACGAGCAGCGCCGCGCGCGAGATGGGCCGCGACGGGATGTTCACGAGCTCGCGCCGCGCCGTGAGCCAGCCGGCCACGGCCTCGGCGAAGACGGCGTTCGAGAAGGTCGCGCGCGCCTGGGGCGAGAAGTAGGCGTCTTCGAGCATGAGCGAGGTGCCGACCACCACCACGCGCCCCGCGGGCGCGCCGGGAGACCTGGGCGTGGCGCCGGGCACCGTGCCCGCCATGGCGATGTTGATGGGCCCCCGCACGTCGGCGGCGTCTTGCGTCGGGCCGCGCTGGCCGAGGTCGCGGATGCTCGTTTCGCCCCACGCGCGCGTCGAGCTCTGCACGAGCGCCGCGGGCACCACGTCGGCGCCCTCGGCCCTCACGATCGGGCGCACGAGCTCGACCATCAGCGACGAGCCGCGCAGGTCGCGCGTGATCTCGTGGTCGTTCCACGTGTCGGCGCGAAACTGCCCGTGGGCGTCTTCGCGCAGGAGGTGGTCGGGGTCGACTTCGACCGTGGCGGCGGCGGGCAGGGCCATGCCCGCGAGGCGCGCGACGCGCTCGAGGCCCGTGGGGGCCACCTGGCCTTCGAGCACCACGAGGTCGATGAAGATCGCCACGTTGCCGCCCGCGCGCAGGTAGCGCTCGACGGCGAGGGCGTCTTCTTCGGGCCACGCGCGCTGCGGGCCCGCGATCACGAGCGCGTCGCAATCGCTCGGCACGCCCGCGCGGCCGTGCACCTCGACCTCGCGCACCTGAAAGTTGTGGTGGCGCAGGTCCTCGGCGAAGCCCGCGCCGGCGCGCTCGCCCTGGGCCACGGGCATCTCGGCGTGGCCCTGCGCGAAGCACAGCTTCGTGGCCTCGGCGCGGTCGACGTGGAGCAGCGCCTCGCTCACGGCGCGCTCGACGGTGATCTGCGCGTTGAGCACGCGCGAGAGGCCCTGCTCGTCGCCCGGGTCCTGCTGGCCGAGCTCGCGGAGCGTCTCGCGGGGCACCTCCCAGTGGCGCGAGCCCTGCGCCGCGAGGATGCCCGCGCTCGCGATGGTGCGGTCTCCATCACGGTTCTGGAGGAGCTGGAGGTGGAACTGCTGCGCGAGCCCGATGAGCCGATCGCGCTGCCGGTCGGGGTCGATGTAGTGGACCTGGAGACGTCGCGACTCGGCGGCGTAGCGCTCGGCGAGGGCCGAGACCTCGGCGTAGTGCTCCTCGTCGCGCGTGAGCAGCACGTAGAGCTCGGTCGGCGCGTGCAGGCCGCGGGCGATCTCCTTCGAGCGCGACGAGAGGGTGAAGCGCCGCGACGCGGTGAGGTCGGCGCGCGCGTAGTGGCGCGCGGCGATGTAGTTCACCTCGGCGAAGAGCGCGAGCGCGAGCAGCACCACCGCGGTGCCGCGCAGGAACGCGTCGAGGCGCGAGCGCTTCGCGGCGGCCATCACGACTCCCTCCGCGCGGCCAGGGCGCGCACCGTGAGCGAGAGCGCGAGCACGGTCACCGAGCCGTAGTAGACGACCTGGCGGGTGTCGAGGAGGCCCACGGAGAAGTGCTCCATGTGCTCCCAGAGGTTCACGTACGAGAAGAACCGGAGCTGCGACTCTTCGGTGAACACGTAGCGCCCGAGGCCGAGGGCGAACATGGCCCCGCCGATGACCCCGAACGAGGTCACGAAGGCCGTCACCTGCGACGCGGCGAGCGACGACGCGAGGAGCCCGATGGAGACGAAGGCCGACCCCACGAGCATCACGCCCGCGTACGCCGCTCCGAGGGCGCCCCAGTCGACGGCCCCGTAGCGCCGCACCACGAGGGCGTAGAGCACCGTCGGCGCCCAGAGCGCGGCGTAGAGGGTCATCGAGCCGGCGAACTTGCCGAGCACGACCGCGGCGTCGGTGACGGGCGCGGTGAGCAGGGTCTCGGCCGTGCGCGAGCGCCACTCCTCGGCGAAGGCGCGCATGGTGGTGGCCGGGCAGAAGATCATCAGGGTGAGCACCGAGAGGATGGTGCTGCCGAAGAAGAGCTGGAGCGGCCCGCGCGTGCCCGAGAGCGACGGGTTCGTCGCGACGAGGTCCATGAAGAAGTAGAACACCACGCCGTTGAAGAGCAGGAACGACACCATCACGGCGTACGCGAGCGGCGAGCAGAAGGTGCCCACCAGCTCGCGCTTGTAGATCGCCCACGCGGCCCTCACGCGGCGTCCTCCTTGGGCGCCGGGGCCTCGGCGGGGGCGCCGTCGGCGCGCGTGGTGAGCTCGTGAAAGACGTTCTCGAGGCTGCGGCCCTTCGGCGACACCTCGCGCACCCCGAGGCCCGCGCCGACGCCGCTCGCGACGAGCGCCTCGACGGCGTCGCCCTCGGCGGGCACGCGCACGTCGACGCGCGCGTGCGAGTCGGTCATCGCCGCGCGCACGACCGAGACGCCTTCGAGCTCGCCGAGGGCCGCCGCGGCGGCCTTCGCGGCGTCGTCGCGCCACGCGTCGCGCTCGGCACCTCGGGGCGCGAGCACGAGCGAGACCTCGCGGTGCGCCCCGGCGAGCTCGGCGCGCACCTCGTCGAGCGGGCCCGTGGTGGCGATGCGGCCCTGGTGGATGATCACCACGTGCGAGCACACGGCCTCGACCTCGGAGAGGATGTGCGTCGAGAGGAAGATCGTGTGCTCCTTGCCGAGCGCGCGGATCACCTCGCGGAAGCGCAGGATCTGGTTGGGGTCGAGGCCCTCGGTGGGCTCGTCGAGGATGAGCAACGGGGCCTGCGCGACGACGGCGTCGGCGAGGCCCACGCGCTGCTTGTAGCCCTTGGAGAGCTCGCCCACGAGGCGCTTCGCGACGTCCTTCACGTCGGCGAGCTCCATCGCGCGGTCGACGGCTGCCTTGCGGTTCGCCCGCACCCCTTTGATCTCCGCGCGGAAGCGCAGGTACTCCTCGACGCGCATCTCGGGGTACACGGGGAACGACTCGGGCATGTACCCGAGGAGCCGCCGCGCCTCGAGGCTGGCCTCGACCACGTCGAACCCGCCGATGCGGGCGGTGCCCGAGGTCGGGGGCAGGAAGCCCGAGAGCATCTTGAGGGTGGTGCTCTTGCCCGCCCCGTTGGGCCCGAGGAAGCCCACGATCTGACCGCGCGGCACGGTGAACGTGAGGCTGTCCACGGCGGTGCGGGCGCCGAAGCGGCGGGTGAGCTGGTCGACGTCGATCACGGGGAGCACCGGCTCTATCGAGAACCCGCGCGGGGGTCAAGCCATGCCCGAGGGCGGGTGGGGTCTTCGAAACGCGCAGGAAACTGGCGCGTGGCGCGACGTCGGGCGACCCACGACGCATGGCGTACATGGCGATCGTGCTGGTGCTGGGGCTGGTGGGCTCCGACCTCGTGGGCCTCGTCGAGCGGCTGCGGAATCGGTAGAGGAGGGGGATGGGCAAAGGGCGAAGAGACCCCGCTGCGGATTTCCTCCCCTGGAGCGTGAATGTGGAGGCGGGGGCGTCGCACCGGACGTTGCCAGAGGTTCCATGCGGCGCTGAACGCCGCGGCCCTCGGATGGCAACACCATGGTCATGGTATCGTCCAACGCCCCGCCGCTGGGCATTCTCGTGAGCGCAGACGACGCGATTCCACCGTACGTGATGCGTGCCCGCGGCGGCGACGCGAGGGCGTTCCAGGAGCTCTACCGGAACCACCGTCGCGACGTGGCCCGCCTCGTTTCACGCCTTCTGGGTCCGCGCGGCGACGCCGAGGACGTGATCCAGGAGGTGTTCATCCAGGTCTTTCGCTCGCTGGTGAGCTTCCGCGGGGAGTCTCGCTTCTCGACCTGGCTTCACCGGGTGACGGTGAACGTGACCCTGATGCACATCCGCGCGGCGCGCAGCCGCCCGCAGCTCGGGCACGAGCTCTCGCACGAGCCCCCGGCGCCCGACGACCACTCGCCCGTCGAGGGCGCGGCGCGCAACGAGCGCATGCGGGCCCTCTACAAGATCCTCGACACGCTCAGCGACAAGAAGCGCGCGGTGTTCATCCTCCACGACCTCGAGGGCACGCCCGCGGGCCAGATCGCGACGATGCTCGACATCCCGGTGCTGACGGTCCGAACGCGCCTCTTCTACGCCCGCAAGGAGGTCTACGCCGCCATGGCCTGCGACCCCACGCTCGAACCCATCGCGCGCGAGCTCCAGGGCGCGGCGGCGACGGGAGGTGACCTGTGAACCACCCGCTCCCCGAAGAGCTCTTCGACGCCGCCAGCGCGAACGACCCCGGCCGCTTCGCGGCGCACCTCGCCTCGTGCGGCACGTGCCGCTCCGCGTGGGACCGCCTGCGCGTGGGCGCCTCGCTGCTCGACGACGCCCGCGAAGACCCCCCCATCGACGACCTCGACTGGGGACGCATCGACGCCGCCATCTCGGCCGAGGCCGAGAAGGTCGCGGGTGACATTCGCGCGGGCCGCCTGCGCGCGCCGCGCCCGTGGAAGACCTACGCCATGGGCGGCCTCGCGCTCGCCGCCGCCGCCGCCGCGGCCTTCTACGTGCGCTCGACGCAGCCGCGCGACGAGCTCGTGCCGGTGGCTCACCGCGATGTTCCGCCGACGCCTGCGCCCGCGGCGCGCGTCGACGGCGCGGTGCTGCTCGCGGCGGGCGGCGCGACGCAGACGCCCGAGGGGGCGAGCGAGGCCGTGCGCCTGTCGTCGGGCGCTCCGCTGCGCGAGGGCGCGCGGGTGCACACGCCCGCGGCGGGCCGCGCGGTCTTCTCGGTCGAGCCCTCGGTGGTGCTCGACGTGCGGGCGAACAGCGACGTGTCGCTCACCTCGCTGCGCGAGGACGGCGCCGCGGTGGCGCTCGCGCAGGGCGAGGTCGCGGTCGACCGCGAGGGCGAGGGGGCTCCGGTCTCGGTGCGCGCGGGCCGCTGGCGCGTGGGCGTCGAGGGCGACGTCGTCGCGCGCGTCGAGTCTCACGTGGTGCGCGTGGTGGTGCTCTCGGGGCGCGCGTCGGTCGAGGCCGACGGCGTGTCGCGCATGCAGTACACCGGTCCCATCGTGATCGAGCTGCCCGACGAGGGCGCCGCGCGCACGGCGCAGGGCGAGGCGGCCGACGCGTCGCGCATCGACCTGTCGGTGCTGCGCGCGGGCGGCACGATGTGGACGCTGCCGGCGCTCGACCCCGCGGCGACGATGAGCGTGCGCGGCCGCGGCCCGCTGCCGTCGTCGCTCGAGGCGATCCGCGTGACCGAGCCCGTGACGCTCCAGGCGCGGCTCGGCCACCAGGTGATGACGCTCGAGGTGGGCTCGGGGCGCGTGCTCGAGTGGCACGCGGTCAACGCGGTGGCCGCCGCGCAGCCGACGGTGCACCGCGCGCCGACGCCTGCGCCGAGCGCGATCCAGTCGCCCGAGCCCGAGGGGCGTGCGCTCACGTCGAGCGAGGTGCAGACCGTGTCGCGCTCGGCGCACGGACACTTTCAGCACTGCATCGCCACGTGCCAGGAGCAGAACCGCTGCCGCGAAGTACACGGGAGCATCCAGCTCTCGGTGGACGCCAACGGCCGCGCGTCGCTCGGCTCGATCGACCCTAGCGTCGAGGGTGCGCGCACATGCCTCACGGGCGAGGCCCCGCAGGTGCGCTTCCCGGCGACGGGCGGGGCGTTCCAGTTCGGCGTCCCGATCCGGTAGCCGCGCGCCCCCGGCGCGTCCGACCCCAGGCGGTAGTCCGCGCAGCGGACTTCAAACAATCTCCCACCCTCGGTCGTTGCCGTGGGTTTCCAACCCGCGGCGCGGGGCGGGCGCACCTCTGCGAGCGTCGTCGGACGTGTGCATCCCCTACGCCGTCACTCGCCGAACGCGAGCGCGACGAAGTTCGCGAGCACGCGCGCGCCCTCGACCGTGTCGAGGATGGCGTCGTGCAGCGCCTCGGGGCACGCGCCCTCGTCGCGCAGCGCCGACGAGCGCGAGCGCACGTAGCCCCGGAGGATCGGCCCGGTGATCTCGGGGTGGAACTGCACGCCCCACGCGCGGGGGCCGACCTTGAACGACTGACACTGGTCCTTGTCGCTCGACGCGAGCACGCGCGCGCCCGGCGGCGGCTCGATCACCGTGTCGCGGTGCGTGGCGTGGGCGGTGAAATCCGCGGGCAGGCGGCGGAAGAGCGCGTCGTCGCGGCCCTGCTCGTTGAGGCGCACGGTGATGGTGCCCATCTCGCGCCCGCGGGGGTTGCGCGCCACGCGCCCGCCGAGCGACTGCGCGAGGAGCTGGTGGCCGAAGCACACGCCGAGCAGCGGCAGCTCGCGCGCGGTCACCGCCTCGCGCACGAGCGCCTCGACCGAGCGGATCCACGTGTGCGACTCGTAGACCGAGTGCGGCGAGCCCGAGATCACCACCGCGCCCGCGCCGTCGAGCGCGCCCGGCGGGACGCCGCGCTCGCGCGGGTCGAGCACCGTGAGCTCGACCGAGGCGTCGATCGCGTTGCGGAACCACGTCGCGAAGCATCCGTACGTGCGCGCGACGTCCGGCTCGGGGTCGCCGCAGCGAACCACGAGACAGCGCCGTAGAGGAGCGCTCATCAGCATCACCTGGCGTCGAGCATTGAAGGTGCCACGCCGAAACGCAACCTCGGCCTCGCCGTCGCAGGCGGGCGAAACATCGGGTACAAGCGCCGCGTGCGCGCGCTGGTCTGCTCTGCAACCCTGGTGATCCTGCTGGGGAACGCACGCGCCGACGCACAGGAGGCCCCGTCTTCTGCGACCGTGCGCACGTCGCGCGTCGAGCAGGAGCGTGCGCGCGTCGAGGGAGCGGTGGGCTTCGCGACCTCGATCGACCTTCGCGCGCGCTCGGCGCTGGCCGAGTCGGCGGGCGAGCTGCTCGACGAGGCGCCGGGGCTGCACGTGCGGCGCACGGGCGACGGCTTCGCGCCGCAGTCGATCACGCTGCGGGGCGCGCCGTCGGCGCACGTGACGGTGGCGCTCGACGGCGTGGTGCTCAACGACTCGGCGAGCGACGGCGTCGACCTCGCGCTCGTTCCGCCCGCGCTCCTCGAGCGCGCCGACGTGTACCGCGGGGCGGTGCCCATGCGCCTCGGCGTGAGCGGCCTCGGCGGCGCGCTGGAGCTCTCGACGCGGCGGCCCGACCCCGGCGTGCGCGCGTGGGCCGCAGCGGGGTACGGCTCGTTCGGGGCGCGCAGGGCGTCGCTCATGGCGAGCGCGCGCGAGGGGCGCGTCGACGCGCTCGTCGCGCTCGG
Organism: Polyangiales bacterium; assembly: GCA_039809605.1. Lineage (GTDB taxonomy): Bacteria > Myxococcota_A > Polyangia > Polyangiales > CAISKJ01. The sequence goes on from JBDHVF010000094.1 coordinate 11,914, forward strand.
GTACCGCGGCACCGACGGAGACTTCTCGTTCTACGACGACCGCGGTTCGCCCATGCTGCAGGGCGTGACGAGCCGGCGGCAGAACGCGGCCGCCGACGCGGTCGACCTGCTCGCCCGCGCGTGCGTGCGCGGCGCCGACGGCGGTCGCGGCGTGTGCCTCCTGGCGCTCTCGGGGTGGCGCGAGCGGCAGGTGCCGGGCCCCGGCTCGCACCAGAGCGACGGCCCCTTCGCATCGCAGCGCCGCACGCTCGCGCGCGTGTCTTTGCCGCTGCGCGCGGGGCCGCTGCGGGGCGAGGCGTGGGCCGCGACCATCGCCTGCGAGGACGTCTTCTCGAACACCGGCCCGGCGCCCCTCGGCAGCTCCGCCTACGTCGCCCGCACCGCCGCGGGCGCGCTCGAAGCGGGCGTGACCGCGGCGGTCACCCACGCGTGGATCACGGTCGAGCCCGTGCTCCGCGCGCGCCGCGAGACCTTCTCGGGCAGCACCTACGTGCAGGGCTCGCTCGACGCCTCGCGCACGAGCGCGCTCGCGGGCTACGAGGCCGAGGCGCGCGCGGGCGGGCTCCGCGTGACGCAGGCCGCGGGCGTGGAGCTCATGGCCGACGGGGGCTCCACGGGTCGCGGCGCGCGCGCGCCCTTCACGCTGCGCGCGGGCGTCGCGTGGTCGCCGCGCCCGTGGGTCGAGCTGCGCGCGGGCGGCGGCCACACGCAGCGCGCCCCGACGCTGCCGGAGCTCTACGGCGACCAGGGCTTCATCCGCGGCAACGCGGGGCTCGTGCCCGAGCGGGCGTGGGGGGCCGACGCGGGCGCGGTCTTCACGGCACGCGCGGGCGCGTGGCGCGTGCGGGCCGAGGTCGCGGGCTACGCGCGCGCGGTCGACGAGATGATCGCGCTCGTGCAGGTGAACCGCGAGCGCTTCGAGCCCGTGAACTTCGGCGTCGCGAGGGTGCTGGGCGTCGAGGCGCAGGCGCGCGTCGCGTGGGGCCGCCGCGCGAGGCTCACCGCGAGCTACGCGCTCGTCGACGCGCGCATCGTCGACGCGTCGGGCGTCGGCGGAAACCGCGTGCCGGGCGTGCCCCTGCACGACCTCTACGCGTCGGCCGAGGGCACGCTCGCGCCGCGCGCGGTGGGCCCGATCACCCTGGGGCTCAACGTGTCGTACGTCTCCGAGGCCTTTCTCGACGCGACCAACGACCCCACGGTGGCCGCGCCCGCGCGCGCGCTGGTGGGCGCCTCGGCCGCGTGGAGCCCCGCGTTCGCCCGCGCGCTCTCGCTCGGCGTGACGGTGACCAACCTCTTCGACCAGCGCACCGCGACGCGCACGCTCCTCGACGGCTCGCAGGGGCGCATGCCCATTCAGGACTACCTGGGCTACCCTCTGCCCGGCCGCGCGGTCTTCGTCTCGTTGACCGTCGCGAGCCACCCCGAACGATGAGACACGCGACCTCCCTCGCGCTCCTCGCGCTGGCCCTCGCGGGCTGCGGCGACGACCCGCCGCTCCCGCCGCAGTCGTGCCGCGCGTTCGTCGGCCCGGCGCTGCGCGCTGCCCCGACGCCCTCGCACCTCGCCGTGGTCGGCGTGTCGCCGAGCTACGTCGCGGGCCGCGTGCGCGAGGTCTCGCTCGACGACCTCACGGTGCGCCCGCTCCCCATCGAGGCCACGGGTGACACCGTGTTGCGCCCGCTGGGCTCCGCGCTCGCCCTGCTGCACCGCGCGGTCGGCGACCAGGACAACCTCACCCTCTACGACCCTCGCACCGGCGCCGCGTGTCAGGTGCCGCTCGTGACCGACGCCGAGGCCCGCGCCTCGCGCTCGCGCCCCTACGCCGACGCGCACGACGCGGTCGCCGTGGATGACGGGCGGCTCTACGTCACGCGGCACACCATGGCCTCGCTCGCCGTGGTCGACGTGGCCTCGGGCACCGTCTCCCGCACGATCGACCTCGCGCCCTACGAGGGCTCGGCCCCGCTGCCGCACGCCGACGCGGTCGCGATGGTGAACGGCGAGGCGTGGGTCACGCTCGAGCGCGACGACGACCCCACGCGCGAGCGCCCCACGCAGCGTGGGCTCGTGGTGCGCATCGACCCTCGCACCGACCGGGTCACGGGCACCATCACGCTGAACCACCCGAACCCGGTGGGGCCGCTGCGTCCTTCGGCCGACGGCCGCGCGCGGCTCGTCGCCACGGTGGGCTCGTACAACATCGTCGGCGACGGCGCGGTCGAGTCGATCGACGTGGCGACGGGCGAGGTCACCGAGCTCGTGGGCGAGGGCGACGTCATGGGCAACATCGACGCCTTCGCCGTGGCCGACGCGCGGCGTCTGGTGCTGAGGGTGACCGCCGAGCGCCACGGCACGGCGGCCATCGATGACCTGCGCGTGGTGCTCTTCGACACCGAGACGCGCGCGGCCGCGACGCTCCTTCGGATGTCGGTCTGGGGCGCGGCGGGGCCCGTGGTGGCGGGCGACCGCATCTACGTGAGCGACCCGGGCGACGGGCCCTACCACGCGGGCGCGGGGCTGCGGGTGTTCTCGCGCGAGGGCGTCGCGCTGCGCGCGGTGCCCGTGGCGCTCGACCCGGGGTTCATGCCCTACGACGTGCAGCCCGCACCCTGAGCGCGCTCAAGTTCCGGCGACGTGCGGCCGATTCAACGGGTCGGAATGCGATCCGTCACGCGCACGCTCACGGCCATGACCCTCGTGCTCGCGTCCCGCGCGGCGGGCGCGCACTCGGAGCAACGCCTCGCGGGCGGCGAGACCGTGCGCTGGCACCGCAGCGCCGTGGACTTCGTGGTCGACCCCAGCATGTTCGACCCCGCGACGCTGCGCGACCCGGTGCGCGTCGTGGGCGACGCGGCGGAGGCGTGGCGAGGCAACGGGCACGTGCCGCGCTTCGACGTGCGCACGGGCGCGCTCGGCGAGCCGGGCTACGACCCGCGCCGCGGCGAGAACACCAGCGGCATCGCGCTCTACCGCAGGAACTTTCCCCAGCGCTTCGACCGCGCGGTGCTGGCCCTCACGCTGCTCACGCGCAACAGCGCCACGGGCGAGATCGTCGACGCCGACGTGATCGTCGACGCCGAGCGAAACCGCTTCGCCGAGATCACGTCGCCCCGCATGCTCGGCGTGCCCGGCGCGCCCAACGACTACCAGAACGTGATCACCCACGAGTTCGGCCACGTGCTCGGCCTCGTCGAAGACCCCGAGCACCCCGACGCGACGATGTACCCGTCGTCGCAGCCCGGCGAGGTGACCAAGCGCGAGCTCGCCCCCGTCGACCGCGAGTCGGCCGCGCGCGCCTACGCGGCGCCGCCCTCGTTCGTCGACGATTTCGTCGGCGGGTGCGGCGGCGCGCGCGTCTCTCCGCGCGCGGGCGGTCGCGGCGCGCTCGCGGTCACGGCCGTCGCGCTCATGGGCCTCGCCGCCGCGAGGAGG
>JBDHVF010000095.1:0-15279 GCA_039809605.1 Polyangiales bacterium
CTGCTGGCCGCCGCGAGCGCCAACGCCGCGCCCGCACCCGCGCCGCGCGCCGCCCCCGCGAAGGCCCAGCGCATCAAGGAACGCCCCGCGCCCGAGGCCTCCGACGCGCGTTCGTTCCCCGTGGTGTCGGGGCTGCTCATGGCCCGCGAGGGAGGCCCCGCGGTGCTCGGCCGCGAGCGCGAGCTCGAGCGCCTGCGCGACGCGCTCGGCCGTCGCGAGGGCCGCGGCGCGCTCATCGTCGGAGCCCCCGGCGCGGGCCGCACCGCGCTCCTGCGCGCGTACGCCGCCAGCGCGTCGACCCCCGTGGCGCTCTTGAAGCACGTCGAGCTCGCGGCGCGCATGCGCGGCCCCGACGCAGAGACCGTGCGCGGCGTCACGCGCGAGCTTCGAAGCGCCAACGCGGTGGTGGCGCTCGACCCGCTCGCCCCGTGGATGCTCGGCCGCGACGTGCCCGAAGACGTGCAGTGCGACCTGCGCGCGCTGCTCGCGTCGGGGGCCGTGCCGTGGGTGGCCGTCGCCACGCCCGACGAGGCCCGGAGGCTCACCGAGAGCGAGCCGTGGATCGACCGCGCCACCGTGCGCATCGAGCTCGACGAGCTGCCGCCCGCGCTCGTGCGCGAGGTCGTTCAGACGCAAGCCCTGGCCCTCGGTGATCACCACCGCGTCGAGGTCTCGCCCGAGGTGTCGTCGCGCGCGGCCGACCTCGCCGACCGCTACCTCGGAGGGCGCGCCCAGCCCGACCGCACCCTCTCGGTGCTCGACCTCGCGCTCGCCCGCGCCCGCCGCGCTGGCGCCCGCTCGCTCGACGCGCAGACGGTGGCGCACGTGGTGGCCGAGCTCGCGGTGATGCCCCCCGCGCGCGTGGCGTCGGCCGACCACGATCGCCTCCTCGCGCTCGAAGACCACCTCGCGTCGCGCGTGGTGGGCCACCGCGCGGCCCTCTCGCGCGTGGCGCACGTGCTCCGTCGCAACGCCGTGGGCTTCCGCGGGCAGCGGCCGGTGGGAACCTTCCTTCTCCTCGGCCCTACGGGCGTGGGCAAGACCGAGACGGCGAGGGCCGTGGCCGAGGCGCTCTTTCCGGGCGCGGGCTCCATCGCGCGCTTCGACATGGCCGAGTACGCGGAGCCTCACGCGGTGGCGCGGCTCGTGGGCGCGCCTCCCGGTTACGTGGGCTACGCCGACGGGGGGCAGCTCACCGAGGCGGTGCGCCGTCGCCCCTACCAGCTCGTGCTGCTCGACGAGATCGAGAAGGCCCACCGCGACGTGCTCGAAGCGTTGCTGGGTCTGCTCGACGAGGCGCGGCTCACCGACGGCCGCGGACGCACCGTCGACTTCAAGAACACCGTCGTCGTGATGACCAGCAACCTCGGCGCCGAGCTCTACCGCGAGCGCATGACCACGCGCTCCATCGGCTTCGGCGCGTCGCGCAACGACGGCGTCACGAGCGACCTGAGCGCCGCGGTGCTCTCGGCCGCGCGCGGGGCGCTGCCGCCCGAGCTCTGGAACCGCATCGACGAGCCGCTGGTGTTCGCCCCCCTCTCGCGCGACGAGGTCGCCGAGGTCGCGCGTCGGATGCTCTCCGCGAGCTGCGCGCGGCTGGCCGAGGAGCAGGGCGTCGCGGCCACGGTCACGCCCTCGGTGATCGACCTGCTGCTCGACGAGGGCGGCTACGACGCGTCGCTCGGCGCGCGCCCGATGCGCAGGGCCATCGCGAGGCTCGTCGAGGCGCCGCTGGCCGAGGCGGTGCTGCGGGGTGAGCTCCGTCGCGGCGACCGCGTGACGCTCGCGGCCCGCGACGGCGCCGTGCGCGTCGAGCGAGGGTGAGGTCGTTCAGCGCGCGGCGGGGTCGGCGAGCCATGCGGCGAGGGCGGCGGCGTCGAGGTCGAGCGCGACGTCGCCGAGGCGGTCGGGGCCGAGCGTCGTGAGGCGCTCGCGCAGCGTTGCGCGCTCGGCATCGGTGAGCTTGCGGCCGATCTGATGCGCCAGCGGCGCCAGCCCTCATCACGGCCGCGCGCCTCTCCACGGGCCTCCCCACGCGCCAGCCCCTTCTGGAAGGGCCAGGAGCGTTCAATCAGTCCTTCATCCATGATCGCCATGAGCCACTCCTTGATGCTGCGCTTCGCCGGCTCCGATTCTGCCACGACGGTCATCGCCGTCACCACCTCGGCCAGCTCCTCGCGGTCGTGCGCCCCGCGAGCGCCGCGCTCAGCGCGTGCGGGAGGGTGATCGAGGAGTGCAGGCGCCACGTCGCCGCGCCGGGTTCGCCGTCGTTCCATGGGCTCGCGGAGCGCGGCTCACCCGGCGCTACCGAAGGTGGATCGCCCGGCAAGGCCGGGCTCCGGGGGATCACCGCGCCATCTCACGCATCCGAAGCGAGCGGGGCGAACAACGGGCGGCGAAACCGCAAGGGGCGCAAGGTCAGACGGTCATGTCACGTGATCCCCCGGAGCCCGGCCCCCAGGCCGGGCGATCCACCTTCGGTAGCGCCGGGTGAGCGGCATGCAATGGACGCATGGAACGACCGCGAACCCGGCGCGGCGACGTGGCGCACGCACTCCTCGATCACCCGCCACGCGGCTCCAGCGCGCCCGCGGCGCAATCCCCTTGACCGCTCGTTTTTCGCCGTGGTGTCTTCGCCGGTCACGGAGGTCGAACATCATGGCGAGAGCGGGTTTCGGTGAGCTTTCAGAAGACGTGCTGGTCGGGTTCGAGCGGGAGCTGACGGACGGAGCATGGTCGTCGGTCGACGCGGCGGAGTGGCTGTCGCGCAAGGGCGCGAAGGGCAAGGCCCTCGAAGACGCGCCCGTGCTGGTCTTTCACAAGGTCGTGATGCTCGGCGCGGTGCAGTCGCTGGTGGCCGCGCTCGCGGCGGGCGACGGCGAGCTCCGCGCGCTCGACGAAGCGTGGGATGAGGAGCAGCGCACCCTCGACCTCGAGCTCCAGTTGAAGGAGCGCAGGAAGCAGCCTGCGGCGGTGCGCGAGGCCGCGGCGCGGGTGCGAAAGGCGCTGCTCCCCGTGGGCACCGATCAGATCGGCTACGACGCCGACAAGGAGTCGAGCTTCGGCCACACCCAGGTGCTCAAGGCGCGCGCGCAGCCGCTCGCGGCCGACGTGGCACTGCTCGGGCTCGACCCCGTCGTGACGGCCATCGAGAGGGCCACCGACGCGCTCGCGAAGGTCAACGGCCACGGCCCGGCGCGCGGCCGGCGCGTGCTCGCCGCGCAGCGAGGGATGGCCGCCGCGTGCAACGCCGCGTACGAGACGCTCGGCGAGCTCATCGCGCGCGCGCCCGAGGCGTCTCCCCGCCGCGCGGAGCTCGCCGCGCTCGAAGCGAGCCTCGCCGCGCTGCTCAGCCGCCGCGAGGTGTCAGCACCGAAGCCCGCCGCCCCCGCGCCGGAGCCGAACCCTTCCCCCACGCGCTGACGCCGGCGCGTACAGATCCGTGCGGCACTGTCGCCGGGGGCTCGCGGATCCCGCAGACGCCCCCGGAGGGCATCGACGGATTCGTCCGTCGCCCACAACGGCGCGTACGGATCGGTGAAGGGCCGCCGATGGGCGCGTGCGGATCCGTACGGGCCGCCGATGGGCGCGCGCGGATCCGTGACGCCCCGTCGGCGGCCCCGCGCGGATCCGTCGCGCACCGCGTTGCACATCGCCCGGCGCTTGTTCCCCGCGCGCCCGCTGCCGTACCGTCGCCCCACTCCTCGATGCTTCGCACTCGCCTCGCACTCGCGCTCGCCCCGCTCGCCCTCGCGAGCGCGACGGGATGCGCGCTCAACCACCCCTCGTTCTTCGCCGTCCCCGACGCCTCCGACGCGCGCAGCGACGCGCTCGACGCCGTCGTCGACGTCCCCGACGCGCGCAGCGACGCCCCCGACGCGGCCGACATCGCCGACGTCACCGACGCGCCCGACATCACCGACATCACCGACGCGCCCGACGTCACCGACGCGCCCGACGTCTCCGTCGACGTGCCCGACGTCTCCGTCGACGCGCCCGACGTCTCCGTCGACGCGCCCGACGTGCCCGATGTGCCCGACGTGCCCGATGCGCCCGACGCCCCCGTCGATGTCCCTCCGACCTGCGCGGCGACGGAGTTCCTCTGCGACGGGCGCTGCGTGAACCCGCTCACCGACAGCGCCAACTGCGGTCGCTGCGACAATGCCTGCACCGCCCCCGAGACGTGCCTCGGCGGGTCGTGCGCGTGCCCCGGCGGCTCGCGCGCGTGCGGGGGCGCCTGCGTCGACCTGCTCATCAACCCGCTCAACTGCGGTCGCTGCGGCAACGCATGCACCGCGCCCCAGAGCTGCGTCGACGGCGCGTGCACCTGCGCTGGCGGCCTCTCGCTCTGCGGCTCGATGTGCGTCAACCTGATGACCGACAACGCCAACTGCGGCCACTGCGGCAGCGCGTGCGGCGCGGGCACATGCCGCGGAGGCGTCTGCACCTGCTCCACGGGCTTCGAGTGGTGCGACGGCCGCTGCGTCTACACCCTGGGCGACCGCGCCAACTGCGGCGCGTGCGGCAACGCCTGCACGGGCACCTCGGCCTGCGTGTCGGGCGTCTGCCAGACCACCGCGGTGTGCGCGCCGGGCACCGCCGACTGCAACGGCAACGCGACCGACGGGTGCGAGGTCGACACGCTCGCCTCGGTGCAGCACTGCGGGCGCTGCGGCAACGCATGCCCGTCGGGCCAGCGATGCGACGGAGGCGCGTGCGCGCCCTCGCGCTCGTGCGGTGAGATCCGGCGCAACTGGCCGTCGCTCCCCAGCGGGCTCTACATGATCCGCCCCGGGTCGACCACGCGCTCGGTCTGGTGCGACATGGACACCGCCAACGGCGGATGGACCGTGGTCTACCAGTACCCCGGCCAGGTGCGCCCCCCGATGATGATCGACTACACCGTCGACGAGCCCGCCCTGCGGAGCGGCGCGACCGAGGCGCTCATCGCGTACCGCGACGGCTCCTACAGGGTGGCCGACCCGAGCTGGGCGTACTTTCCCATCCCCTCGGACTGGCAGTCGATGAGCCCCTTTCGCTACCGCAACACCGACCGCATGGTGCTCGTCACGCAGGCCACGGGCTCGCCCGCCATGCGCACGCTGCGCTACGGCTACGCCGAGTTCGGCAACGACTGCCACAGCGCGTGGAGCACCAGCACCAACGGCGGCAGGATCTGCATCGACGGCACCACGGCCCCGTTCTTCTGCGAGTTCGTGAGCTCGGTGTTCAGCGACCGCTGCCCCAACAGCAACCAGCACTGGGACGGGGCCTCCTGCACGATGAGTCGGCGCTTCTCCATCGCCGTGCGCTGACCCTTGCTTGCACACGGCGTTGCGGGGATAGTCCCGTCCCTCCGCGAGATGGTTCAGCCCCAGACGACCCCCGAGAGCGAGGAGCCCGAGTTCGAACTGCCGCGCCGCTTCGGGCGCTACGTGCTCTTCGACCGCATCGGGCGCGGCGGCATGGCCGAGATCTACCTCGCGCGCGGCACCACGCAGATGGGCGCGGTGCGGCTCGCGGTGGTGAAGCTGGTGCTCAACCGCTTCACCAACGACCCGGGCTTCTCGGCGATGCTCACCTCCGAGGCGCGCCTCGCCGCGCGGCTCTCGCACGCCAACGTGGTGCAGACCTTCGACCTCGGGCGCGAAGAGAACCGGCTCTACATCGCCATGGAGTACGTCGAGGGCTTCGACCTCACGCAGCTCCTCAAGAAGCTCCGCGAGCGCAAGCTCGCCATGCCCGCGGAGTTCGGCTTCTTCATCGTGATGGAGATGCTCCGCGGCCTCGACTACGCGCACCGCCGCTCCGACGACCAGGGCGGCGCGCTCGGCATCGTGCACCGCGACGTGTCTCCGTCGAACGTGCTCGTGTCGCTCGAGGGCGAGGTGAAGCTCTGCGACTTCGGCATCGCGCGCGCCGTCACCGACCTCACCGAGCTGCCCGAGGGAGCCCTCGAAGGCAAGGCCGCGTACATGTCCCCCGAGCACGCGCGCGGCGAGAAGGTCGACGCCCGCGCCGACGTCTTCTCGGCCACGACCATCCTCTGGGAGATCCTCTCGGGCCGCAGGATGTACAAGGCCCAGGAGGGCCGCGACGTGCTCGCGGTGGCGAAGTCGGGGGATGTTCCGCCGCTGCCCGCCCGCGGCCTGCCCGACCACGCGCGCCTCGCGGCGATCGTTTCGAAGGGGCTCGCGCGCGACCGCGGCGACCGCTACGCGAGCGCGGGCGCGCTGCTCGACGACCTCGAAGACTACGTGGTGAAGAACCGCCTCACGGCGTCGCCCATGCGCTTCGGGGCGTTTCTCACCGAGCACTTCGAAGACGAGATCGTGGCCGTGCGCCGCGAGCGCGAGCGGGCGGCCATCGGCCTCGCGTCGTCGCTGCCGCCGCCCGAGGTGATGCCCGTGCTCCCGCGCGGGTCGTCTCCGCCGCCCGAGCCCCCGCCCGTCACGAAGCCCTCGCAGCGTCCCGAGCAGGTGGACGAGCTCGACGCCGACGCCGTGCTCGACGACGCGCCCGACCTCGACGCGATCGAGCGCAAGAGCCTCGTCTCCACGCCGCCCGCGCCCCACGCGCTCCCGTCGGACCCGGCGCCGCTCCTCGTGGCGCCGGTGCTCCTGACCGACCCGGGGCTCTCGACGCCGCCCGTGACCCCGTCGACGCCCGAGGCGCCCGCGACGACCGGGGCCCCGCGGCGCTCGCCGGTGGTGTACATCGCCGCCGCCGTGGGGCTCGTGGCGGTGATGCTCGCGGTGGCCTTCGCGCTGCGGGGCTGAGCGTTCGCCGTGGCGAAGGGAGCGGGCCGCGAGCGCGTCGACAAGCTCATGGTCGCGCGGGGCCTCGCCGAGAGCCGCGAGCGCGCGCAGGCGCTGCTCATGGCGGGCCGTGTGTTCGTGCGCGGCCAGCGCGTCGACAAGCCCGGCGCGCTCGTGCCCGTCGACGACACCATCGAGGTGCAGGGAGACGCCTGCCCCTACGTCTCCCGCGGTGGCCTGAAGCTCGTGGGCGTGATGCCCGCGCTCGGGCTCGACCCCGCGGGGCGCGTGTGCCTCGACGTGGGCGCGAGCACCGGGGGCTTCACCGACGTGATGCTCCAGCACGGCGCGGCGCGCGTGTGGGCGGTCGACGTGGGGCACGGGCAGTTGCACTCGCGGCTGCGCAACGACCCGCGGGTGATCGTGCGCGAGGGCGTGAACGCGCGGCTGGGTCTGCGCGAGGTGGTGACCGAGCCCGTGTCGTTCGTGGTGATCGACGTGTCGTTCATCGGGCTGGCGAAGGTGCTGCCCGCGGTGGTCGAGGTGCTGGCGCCGGGCGGTGTGATCGCCGCGATGGTGAAGCCGCAGTTCGAGCTGGGGCCTCACGAGGTGAAGGGCGGCGTGGTGCGCGACGACGCCGCGAGGCAGCGCGCGGTCGACGGGGTGATCGCCGCGGCGAGGGCGCTCGGGCTGCGCGACGAGGGCCAGTGCGACAGCCCGGTGCACGGCCCCGCGGGCAACCGCGAGGTGTTCGTGAAGCTGGTGAGGCCCTCCCCCCGTCCCCCTCCCGCGGACGCGGGAGGGGGTGCCTCGGAGTAGCCTGCATACCCTCCCCCCCCCGCCCCTCTCCCGCGAGGGCGCGGGAGAGGGGAGCGCTGCCGCCGAGGAACCGCCTCGGTTGCGTGTCGAACCGTTCGCGATGACGTGCCACGCGCGACGCGCATGGCATCGCGACGCACACAGACGACCGGCGGCAGCGCGACGCGACGCACACAGACGACTGGCGGCAGCGCGACGCGACGCACACAGACGACTGGCGGCAGCGCTCCCTCTCCCGCGCCCTCGCGGGAGAGGGCGGGGGGTGAGGCTATGCGGGCTACTTCCAGGCACCCCCTCCCGCATCCGCGGGAGGGGGACGGGGGGAGGGCTACTGCGGGCTACTTCCAGGCACCCCCTCCCGCATCCGCGGGAGGGGGACGGGGGGAGGGCTACTGCTGGCGGCCGAAGCCGGCGCGGGCGTGCTCGCGGCGGCCGGTGACCGCGGGGGCCTCGGACTCGTCGTCGAGGATGACCTCGAGGTTGCGGTACGCGGCGAGGCCGGTGCCCGCGGGGATGAGCCGGCCCATGATGACGTTCTCCTTGAGGCCGCGGAGGTCGTCGGTCTTGCCCGAGATGGCCGCCTCGGTGAGCACCTTGGTGGTCTCCTGGAAGGAGCTCGCCGAGATGAACGAGTCGGTCGAGAGCGAGGCCTTGGTGATGCCGAGGAGCAGCGGCTCGGCCACGGCGTAGGAGTCCTGCACCGCGGTCAGCACGTTCTGGCACTCCTGCGAGACGGCGCCGTCGGTGGTGTGCTTGCGCTGCACCTCGGCGAGCCGCTCGTTGAGGAGCGAGAGCATGTCGTTGAGCGACGCCTCGGTCGCGCGACGGATCGCGTCGGCCACCTGCGGGTTCTTGACCTTGCCCTCGTTGAGGATCTTCGCGAGCACCTTGCGCGCGGCGCGGAGGTTCTCGTGCTCGAAGCGCCACTTCTCGACCTGCTCGTCGACGAGAAAGTCCGTCTCGCCCACCGACGTGACGCGCACGCGGCGGAGCATCTGACGCACGATCGTCTCGATGTGCTTGTCGTTGATGGCCACGCCCTGCAGGCGGTAGACCTGCTGGATCTCGTTCACGAGCCACGCGGCGAGGTCCTTCTCGCCCTTCACGCGCAGGATGTCGTGGGGGTTCACGGGGCCGTCGATCAGGGGGTCGCCCACCTTCACGAAGTCGTTCTCCCTCACGATCATGTGCTTGCTCTTGGGCACGAGGAACTCCTCGATCTTGCCCAGGCCCTCGGGGATCACGGGCGCAGGCGCGGCCTTGCGCTTCTTGCTCTTGGGCTCGTCGGGCTCGATCGGGGTGTTGAGGAAGGCCTCCTGCCCCTTGGGCACGATGTAGATCTGGCGCTTGCCCTTGGTCTCGCGCCCGAACTTCACGTACCCGTCGAGCGGCGAGACCACGGCCGCGTCCTTGGGCTTGCGCGCTTCGAAGAGCTCGGCCACGCGGGGCAGACCGCCGGTGATGTCCTTGGTCTTCGAAGCCTCGCGGGTCACCTTGGCGATGGCGTCACCCGCCTGCACCGGCGCGTCGTTCTGCACGCTGATGTTGCAGCCCGCGGGGAGGTAGTACCGCCCCTCGATGCCGTTCTCGAGCTTGCGGATGTGGCCCGTGTTCGGGTCGCGGATCTCGATGCGCGGGCGCAGCGAGGGGTCCTTCGACTCGATCACGACCTTGCGCGAGGTGCCGGTGTTCTCGTCGACCTTCTCCTCGTAGGTGACGTTCTCGACGAGGTCGGCGAAGCGCACCACGCCCGCGATCTCGGTGAGAATGGGCACCGAGAACGGGTCCCACTCCACGAGCACGCTGTCCTTGGGGACCTCGGCGCCCTCCTTCACCTTGAGCACGGCGCCGTACATGAGGTGGTGGCGCTCGCGCTCGCGGCCCGTCGCGTCGACGATCACGATCTCGCCGTGGCGGTTCATCACCACCGCGGTGCCGTCGGGGCGGGTCACCGTCTCGACCTTGTCGAGCTTGACCTTGCCCTCGACCTTGTTCACCAGCGAGCTCTGCGCCACCGACTTCTGCGCCGCGCCGCCGATGTGGAAGGTGCGCATCGTGAGCTGCGTGCCGGGCTCGCCGATCGACTGCGCGGCGATGATGCCCACCGCCTCACCGATGTTCACCATGTAGCCGCGCGCCAGGTCGCGGCCGTAGCAGAGCGCGCAGATGCCGCGGCGGGCCGCGCAGGTCAGCACCGAGCGGATCACCACCTCCTCGATGCCCGCCTCGTCGACACGGCGCACGGCCTCCTCGTCGAACTGCTCGCCGTCCTTGACGAGCACCTCGCCGGTGATGGGGTCGACCACGGGGTGCAGCGCGATGCGGCCGAGGATGCGGTCGCCGAGCTTCTGGATGACGTCGCCGCCCTCCTCGAGCTTGGTCGTGGGGATGCCGTCCATGGTGCCGCAGTCGTACTCGGAGATGACCGCGTCCTGGGCGACGTCGACGAGGCGGCGCGTGAGGTAGCCCGAGTTGGCGGTCTTGAGCGCCGTGTCGGCCAGGCCCTTACGAGCGCCGTGCGTCGAGATGAAGTACTGGAGCACCGAGAGGCCCTCGCGGAAGTTCGCGGTGATGGGCTGCTCGATGATCTCGCCCGAGGGCTTGGCCATGAGGCCGCGCATGCCCGCGAGCTGGCGGATCTGGGCGGGCGAGCCGCGCGCGCCCGAGTCGGCCATCATGAAGATGGGGTTGAACGACGGGACGTTCTCGCTCTTGTTGGTGACGGGGTCGGTGACGGCCTCCTTGCCGACCTTCTCCATCATCTCCTTGGCGATGAGCTCGGCGACCTCGGCCCAGATGTCGACGATCTTGTTGTAGCGCTCGCCGTCGGTGATCACGCCCTCGAGGTACTGCTCGACGACCTTGGCGACCTTGTCCTGCGCCTCGCGCACGCGGTCGTACTTGCTCTGCGGGATGACCATGTTGTCCATGCAGATGGACACGCCGGCCTTCGTCGCGAACTCGTACCCGAGCGTGCGCAGGCGGTCGGCCAGGAGCACCGTCGCCTTGTTGCGGTGCGCGCGGTACGCGGCGTCGATGACCTCGGTGAGGGCCTTCTTGGTCATGGCCTTGTTGAGCAGCGAGAAGGGCATGGCCTCCTCACCACCCAGCGTCTCGCCGAGGCCCTCGGCGAGCAGCACGCGGCCGCAGGTGGTGTCGACGCGCATGTGCGCGGGCTCGCCCGTCGCCGGGCGCTTGTTGACCTTCTTCGCGAGCCGGTTGGCCGCGTCGAGGTCGGGGCGCTCGACCACGTCGCCGCTCTTGAAGCGGGTCTCGCCCGCGTCGGTGACGCGCACCGCGGGCATGCGCACCGTGATCTCGCTGTGCAGGTCGAGCTCGCCGGCGTCGTAGGCCATGCGCACCTCCTCGATGGAGGCGTACAGGCCCTGCAGCCGCGTCTGGCCCTTGGCCTCGGCGCGGTGCGAGCCGCGGGCGAACTTGCGCGCGCGGGTCATGTAGTAGAGCCCCAGCACGATGTCCTGCGTGGGGTTGATGATCGGCTTGCCCGAGGCGGGCGAGAGGATGTTGTTCGTGCTCATCATGAGCACGCGGGCCTCCATCTGCGCCTCGACCGAGAGGGGCACGTGCACGGCCATCTGGTCGCCGTCGAAGTCGGCGTTGAAGGCCGCGCACACGAGGGGGTGGAGCTGGATGGCCTTGCCCTCGATGAGCACCGGCTCGAAGGCCTGGATGCCCAGGCGGTGGAGCGTCGGCGCGCGGTTGAGCATCACGGGGTGCTCCGAGATGACCTCCTCGAGGATGTCCCAGACCTCGGGGCGCTCCTTCTCGACGAGCTTCTTGGCGCTCTTGATGGTGGGCGCGAGCCCGCGCTCCTCGAGCTTGTTGTAGATGAAGGGCTTGAAGAGCTCGAGGGCCATCTTCTTCGGCAGGCCGCACTGGTGCAGCTTGAGCTGCGGGCCCACCACGATCACCGAGCGACCGGAGTAGTCCACGCGCTTGCCGAGGAGGTTCTGGCGGAAGCGGCCCTGCTTGCCCTTGAGCATGTCCGACAGGGACTTCAGCGGGCGCTTGTTGGGCCCGGTGATGGTCTTGCCGCGGCGGCCGTTGTCGAAGAGCGCGTCGACCGCTTCTTGAAGCATGCGCTTCTCGTTGCGGATGATGATCTCCGGGGCGTTGAGCTCCTGGAGGCGCTTGAGGCGGTTGTTGCGGTTGATGACCCTGCGGTAGAGGTCGTTGAGGTCGCTCGTGGCGAAGCGCCCGCCGTCGAGGGGCACGAGGGGGCGCAGGTCGGGCGGCAGCACGGGGATCACCGTGAGCATCATCCAGTCGGGCCGGTTGGCCGACTCGCGGAAGCTCTCGATGACCTTGAGGCGCTTGGCGAACTTCTTCCGCTTGGCGTCGGAGCTCGCCCCGCGCATCTCGGCGCGGAGCTCGTCGGCGAGCGAGTTGATGTCGACCTTCTGGAGCAGCTCGAGCACGGCCTCGCCGCCCATCTTGGCTTCGAACGCGTCGTCGCCGTACTCGTCGATGCGGCTCTGGAGCGCCTCCTCCGAGAGGAGCGTGCCGACGCTGATCGAGGCCTTCTTGTCGTCCTTCACCGACGTGACCACGTAGGCCTCGCAGTAGAGGATCTTCTCGAGGTCGCGCAGGGTCATGTCGAGCACGGCGCCGATGCGCGACGGCAGGCTCTTGAGGAACCAGATGTGCGCGACGGGCGTCGCGAGGGTGATGTGGCCGAGGCGCTCACGGCGCACCTTCGACTGGATCACCTCCACGCCGCACTTCTCGCACACGATGTTCCGGTGCTTCATGCGCTTGTACTTGCCGCAGTTGCACTCGTAGTCCTTCACCGGGCCGAAGATCTTCGCGCAGAAGAGCCCGTCGCGCTCGGGCTTGAACGTGCGGTAGTTGATCGTCTCGGGCTTCTTCACCTCGCCGCGCGACCACTCCTTGATCTTGTCGGGGGACGCGAGCGAGATGCGGATCGCGCTGAACGACAGCGGGTCCTTGGGCTTCTCGAAGAAGCTGAAGATGTCCTTCACGGTCTCTCCTTCAGGCGCGCGTTCCGCGCGCCGCGGCTCTCATTCGAAGTTGCGAAACGTTCTCTCACTCGGTCACTCGGCGGCCTGGGGTTCGGTGCCGGGCTGCCGCGCGACGCCGTCCTCCACGAGCTCCACGTTGAGGCAGAGCGACTGGAGCTCCTTCACGAGCACGTTGAAGCTCTCGGGCACGCCGGGCTCCAGGGTGTAGTCGCCCTTCACGATGGCCTCGTACATGCGGGTGCGGCCCTGCACGTCGTCGGACTTCACCGTGAGGAACTCCTGCAGCGCGTACGCGGCGCCGTAGGCCTCCATCGCCCAGACCTCCATCTCGCCGAGGCGCTGGCCGCCGAACTGGGCCTTGCCGCCGAGGGGCTGCTGCGTGACGAGCGAGTAGGGGCCGATCGAGCGCGCGTGGATCTTGTCGTCCACGAGGTGGTGGAGCTTCAGGATGTACATGACCCCGACGGTCACGTCGTTCTCGAAGGCGTCGCCCGTGCGGCCGTCGAAGAGGATGGTCTGCCCCGACGTGGGCAGCCCCGCGACGTCGAGCATCCGCTTGATCTCGGCCTCGGGCGCGCCGTCGAACACCGGCGTCGCGAAGAACACGCCGTTGCAGAGCCGCGACGCGAACTCGTAGACGTCGCTGTCCTTGAGCGACGTGATGAGCTTCCGCTGGTCGGCCCCGTGAAAGATCGACAGCAGGAGCTTCTTCACGGTCTCCGCGGGGGTGCCCGTCTCGAGCATGTCGCGGAGCTTGTTGCCGAGCTCGTGCGCGGCCCACCCGAGGTGCACCTCGAGGATCTGCCCCACGTTCATGCGGCTCGGCACGCCCAGGGGGTTGAGCACCACGTCCACGGGCACGCCCGTGGGCAGGTACGGCATGTCCTCCTCGGGGAGGATGCGCGAGACGACGCCCTTGTTGCCGTGGCGCCCGGCCATCTTGTCGCCCACCTGGAGCTTGCGCTTGATGGCGACGTAGACCTTCACCATCTTGATCACGCCCGGCGGGAGCTCGTCGCCCTTCGAAAGCCTCTCGACCTTCTCGGCGCAGTTCTTCTCCATCTGGGTGACGCGCTCGTCGAGCTCCTGAAAGATGTGCCGGAGCTCGCCCGCGTCGTGGTCGTCGAGGGTGATCTGCGCCCAGAGCTTGCGCGGGATCGACTCGAGCGTGGGCTCGTCGATCACGGCGCCCTTGGCGAGCAGCACCTTGCCCTTGTCGTCGACGAGCTTGGCGTGCGTGGTCTTGCCCGTGAGCAGCACCCGCGCGCGGCGCAGGTAGCTCTCGCGCACGATCTTGATGCGGTCGTCGCGGTCCTTCTCGAGGCGCGCGCGCTCCTGGTCCTCGATGTCCTTGGCGCGGTCGTCCTTCTCGGTGCCCTTGCGCGCGAAGACCCGCGCGTTGATCACGATGCCCGACACGCCCGGCGGGACCCGCAGCGAGGTGTCGCGCACGTCGCCGGCCTTCTCGCCGAAGATCGCGCGCAGGAGCTTCTCCTCGGGCGAGAGCTGCGTCTCGCCCTTGGGGGTGATCTTGCCGACGAGGATGTCGCCGGGCTTGACCTCGGCGCCGATGCGCACGATGCCCGCGTCGTCGAGGTCCTTGAGGGCCTCCTCGCCGACGTTGGGGATGTCGCGCGTGATCTCTTCCTTGCCCAGCTTGGTGTCGCGCGCGACGCACTCGAACTCCTCGATGTGCACGCTCGTGAAGATGTCGTACTTGGCGATCTTCTCCGAGATGAGGATCGAGTCTTCGAAGTTGTACCCGCCCCAGGGCATGAACGCGACGACCACGTTGGCGCCGAGCGCGAGGTCGCCCGTGTCGGTCGCGGGGCCGTCGGCGAGCACGTCGCCCACCTCCACGCGCTCGCCGGGCTTCACGATGGGCTTCTGGTTCCAGCAGGTGTTCTGGTTCGACCGCTGGTACTTGGTCATGTTGTAGATGTCGGGCTCCTCGCCGCGCTTGCCCTGCGCGCGCACCACGATGCGCGCCGCGTCGGCGGTCTCGACGACGCCCGGGCGGCGCGCCAGCACGCACACGCCCGAGTCGCGGGCCACCTGGGCTTCGAGCCCGGTGCCCACCATCGGGGCCATGGTGCGCACGAGCGGCACGGCCTGGCGCTGCATGTTGGCGCCCATGAGCGCGCGGTTGGCGTCGTCGTGCTCGAGGAAGGGGATGAGCGCCGCCGCGACCGACACGAGCTGGTTGGGCGAGACGTCCATCAGCGTGATCTGGTCGGGCGGCATCATCTTGAACTCGCCGTTGTACCGCGACGAGACCAGCGTCTCGGTGAGCTTGCCGTGCTCGTCGAGGTCGGCGGTCGCCTGGGCGATGTAGTGGCCCTCCTCCTGGAGCGCCGAGAACCAGATGACCTCGTTCTTCACGACGCCGTTCTCGACCTTGCGGTAGGGCGCCTCGACGAAGCCGTACTCGTTCACGCGCGCGTACGTCGAGAGCGACGCGATGAGGCCGATGTTCGGACCCTCGGGCGTCTCGATCGGGCAGATGCGCCCGTAGTGGGTCGCGTGGACGTCGCGCACCTCGAAGCCCGCGCGCTCGCGCGTGAGGCCGCCGGGCCCGAGGGCCGAGAGCCTGCGCTTGTGCGTGACCTCCGAGAGGGGGTTGGTCTGGTCCATGAACTGCGAGAGCTGCGAGCTCCCGAAGTACTCCTTCACCACCGCCGAGACGGGCTTGGCGTTGA
>JBDHVF010000096.1:0-15270 GCA_039809605.1 Polyangiales bacterium
GGTAGAGTCGCCACGCGTCGGAGACCGCAGCGGCGATATCCTCGCCGGTGGAAAAGGCGGTGGCGAGATAGCGGATGTGCTCCAGCCCGTCGCAGAGCCGCACATAGTCAACAAAGTCGGCGGTGGTGGCCTCGCGGCAGGGAGGGGAGTTCATCCCGAGGCTCGACGAGGGCTCGATCGCGCTCCAGCTCACGCGCCCGCCGAGCACGTCGCTCGAAGAGGGCGTGCGCGGCACCCTCGCGGTCGAGCGGGCGTTGAAGGGCCTGCCCGAGGTGACGCGCATCGTGTCGCGCACGGGCTCGCCCGCGGTGGCGACCGACCTCATGGGCCCCGAGCAGAGCGACGTGTTCATCATGCTGCGCCCGCCCGCGACGTGGCGCACCCCCTACGACCGCGACGCGCTCGTCGAAGACATGGAGCGCCGCCTCCAGGTGGCCCTTCCCGGCTGCGAGTTCGCGTTCACGCAGCCCATCGAGATGCGCATGTCCGAGCTGCTCTCGGGCATCCGCTCCGACGTGGGCGTGCGGGTCTTCGGCGACGACCTCGCGGAGCTGCACCGCCTCGGCGACCGCGTGGCCGACGTCTTGCGCACGACGCGCGGCGGCGAGGACGTTCGCGCCGAGCAGATCGACGGCCTGCCCACGATGGCCGTGCGCCCCGACCGCCCGGCCCTCGCGCGCGCGGGGCTGCGCTCCGACGACGTGATGGCGTACGTGCAGGCGTTCCGCGCGGGCGTTCCCGTGGGGCGCATCTTCGAGGGCGAGCGGCGCTTCGACCTGATGCTCCGCGTGGCGCCGCCCGACGCGCTGCGCCCCGACGCCGTGGGCGACCTCGCGCTCGTCACCCATGGGGGCAACGTCTCGCTCGGCAGCGTGGCGAACATCACCGAGGAGTTCGGCCCGGCGCAGGTCTCGCACGAGCAGTCGCGCCGCCGCCTCGTGGTCGAGGCCAACGTGCGCGGCCGCGACCTCGCGTCGTACGTGCAGGAGGTGCAAGCGCGCCTCGCGCGTCTCCAGCGCCCGCGCGGCTACGAGATCAGGGTCGGGGGTCAGTACCAGAACCTCGCCCGCGCCGCGTCGCGCCTCGCGATCGTGGGACCGCTGGTGCTGGCGGCCATTCTGGTGATGCTGCGCGCTTCGCTCGGCCGCTGGCGCTCGGCGCTGCTGGTGTTCGTGAACGTGCCCGTGGCGATGAGCGGCGGCGTGCTGGCCCTGGCCGCGCGGTCGATGCCGCTGTCGATCACCGCGGGCGTGGGCTTCATCGCGCTCGCGGGCATCGCCGTGCTCAACGGGCTGGTGCTCTGCACCGAGATCGACCACCAGCGCTCGCTCGGGCTCGACGACCGCGACGCCGCGCGCGAAGCGGCCCGATCGCGGCTGCGCCCGGTGCTCACCACGGCCACCGTCGCCGCGCTGGGGTTCGTTCCGATGGCCCTCGCGAGGGGAACGGGCGCCGAGGTGCAGCGCCCGCTCGCCACGGTCATCATCGGGGGCCTGGTGACGGCCACCGCCGCCACGCTGCTGCTGCTGCCCGCGGTGTCGGGGTGGCGGAGGCGGGCGTAGGGGCGAGAGTAGGGGGAGTGAGGGGGGGGAGAGTAGGGGCGAGAGGCGTCGGGCTGGCGGCGTTTCGGGAGCGCCCGGCGTCCTCGCGGCCGCCGGTCTTCCCCTCGCTCCGAGACGTCGCGACCGCGCGTCTATCGAGGGGCCGACGACGTCTCGGTCGCGTTCGCGACGTCGTCGGAACGCGCCGGGACCGCGGGCGCGACGGGGACGTCGCCGGTACGTCCCGGGACCGCGCGGCCGCGAGGACGCCGGGCGAGATCGCGACGTTTCGGTGCGAGGGGAAGACCGGCGGCCGCGAGGACGCCGGGCGAGATCGCGACGTCTCGGTGCGAGGAGTGGGGTCTCGATGGGTCTCGACCCACCGCGAACGCTCACCCGTTGGGGTCACGATGGGTCTCGACCCACCGCGAACGCTCACCCGTTGGGGTCACGATGGGTCGTGACCCACCGCGAACGCAAACCCGTTGGGGTCTCGGTGGGTCTCGACCCATCGCGAACGCAAACCCGTTGGGGTCACGATGGGTCGTGACCCACCGCGAACGCAAACCCGTTGGGGTCTCGGTGGGTCTCGACCCACCGCGAACGCTCCGCCCCACCGTTCATGAGCAGCGCCTCGCCCAGAAAAGATCACGCCGTGCATTTTCTCTCTCCGATCGGCTCAAGGCTCCCCGGGCCCGCTCCGTTGATCTCCCGCGAGGAGGTCCATGAAGCCATGGTGATGATTCCGCTCACGCCTTCGATCGCTCTGCCGCGGGTGGACACCGCGTCGCTGGTCGCGCTGGCGGTCGCGCTCGAGACCGAGCTGCGCATCGCGAAGGCCACGCAGGCGCGGTCGTCGGAGGCCGTCGCCGCCAACGCGCGCGGCCGTCGCAAGGGCGAGCCCGAGGGCGAGTCCGCTGTTCCGGTGCCCATCGCGGCGGGCGTCACGTCGTGCATGAAGCGCCTCGGCGTCGCGTGCACGCAGCTCTCGCGTGCGCGCCGCGCGGCGAGCCGCTCCGAGGGCCGCCCCCAGCGGGCCGTGCGCAAGGGCCTCCTCGGGCGCTACCGCAAGGCGTGGAGCATGCTCGCCTCGCAGGTGGAGGTGTGGCGCGGCGCCGGCGCGCTGGCGTCGCTCACCGAGGCGCAGCGGGCGTCGCTCGATCGGGTGGTCGGCGAGATCCCCGACCTGCGCACCAACGCCCGCGCCGCGTGGACCCTCGGGCGCGATGCGCTGGAGCACATCAGGTCCGAGGGCGTCGACGCGGTGGTCGCCGCGCTCGGCGGCGCGGCGGTGCTCGCCCACGTCGAGCGGGTGCACGGCGAGATGGGCGCCGCGTTCGGCGTGACCGCGAGCACGGCGGTGGACGCGTCGGGCGGCGCCGTCGCCGACGCCATGGCGAGCGTGCAGTCCCTGATGCGCGAGTACGTGCTGAAGGTGCACGCGATGGTCGACCCCGAGGTGCCGGGCTCCGATGAGCTGGCGGCGCAACTGCTCGCGCCCTTCGTCGACGTGCGCAGCGCCGCGCGCCCCGCGCCCGGCGCGAAGGCGAAGGCGCCCGTCACGCCCGCCGACCCGGCCAGGCCCGACGCGCAGCCCGCCGCCCCCGCCGCGCCCGCGCTCCGCCCCACGGGCTGATTCACGAGACGCCGCCCGTACGCGCCTCCTTCGCTTCGTAGGAGACGCTCCCGACCGTCGCCGTCTGATATCGTCCGCGGCATGACGACCGCGCTCCGCTGGTGCCTCGTGCTGGGTCTCTCCGTCGCCGCGTGCGAGGAGGCCGGCAACACCCCCGCCGATGTTGCTCCCGCCGACGCGCCCGTGGACGACGACACCCCGGCGCCTCCGACCGACTCGCCCACGGCCGATGCGCCTCGTGACGCGAGCGACGCGGGGCCTCGTCCGATGTTCGCGCCGTGCACCAGCCGTACGCAGTGCGGAGGCTCGGGGACCATCTGCACCACGCTCTCCGAGGGCTACCCCGGCGGGCTGTGCACGCGCGCGTGCATGCGCGACTCCGACTGCGGCGACACGGGCATCTGCTGGCCCTTCGGTGGGGGGATGCGCTGCATCCCGCGGTGCACCACGGTGAGCGACTGCCGCGAGGGATACCAGTGCCAGGGCATCACCGGGCGCGACGACCGCGCGTGCTTCCCCTTCTGCACGGCCGACAGCCAGTGCGCGCCGATGACGTGCAACACGTGGGCGCGCACCTGCCGCTCGGTCGACACGCGCCTCGCCGAGAACGGCGCGCCCTGCGAGGCTTCGGCCGAGTGCCGTAGCAACCGCTGCACGCGCGAGATCAACACCGACGGCACGCCCTCGGGCAACCTCGACGGAATCTGCATCAGCCTGTGCACGGTGCCCGCCGACTCGGCGTACGCGGGCTCGACGCTCCCGCGCTCCGACTGCCCGATGAACAGCGTGTGCCCGCGCGACTCGACCACGATGGCCGGCGGCATCGGCATCTGCCGCGTGGAGTGCCGCACCAACGACAACTGCCGTCCGGGCTACATCTGCGTGCACCCGTCGCGGCCCGGCGCCGACGCGGGCACCTACGAGAACGGCTACTGCGCCGCGATGAACTGCCACTACATGACCCAGATGTGTCCGCCCATCGCCACGTGCCGCACCACGCGCACCGACGACGCGGGCGTCGCCACCAGCGGCATCTGCGTGCGCAACGACACCGACGGCGGCGACGCCACGGTCGACGCGACGAGCGACGCGACGAGCGACGCCGCGAGCGACGCGGGTGACGTGACCGACGCGAGCGACGCGACGGCCGACGCCGCGGGGTGAGGCGCCTCCCCGGGCGGTTCACCACGGAGCCGCTTCGTAGTCCTTGAGAAAGACCCCGTGCACGGGCGCGTCGCCGTGCATCACGCGAAGGACCGGGTCGAGCACGCGGGCGGCGCCGTCCTCTTCGTCGAGGGGCGGCGCGAAGCCTCGCGCGGCCATGCGCGTCGCGAGGGGCGAGGGGTTCTCGTCGGTGATCCAGCCCGTGTCGACGGCGCAGCACCAGATGCGCTCGGCGGCGAGGTCGCCCGCCGAGGTGCGCGCGAGCATGTTGAGCGCGGCCTTCGCCATGTTGGTGTGCGGGTGCCGCGGGGTCTTGTTGCGCCGGTAGAACTGCCCCTCCACGGCCGACACCAGCACCACGAAGCGGTCGGCCGCGGGCGTCGCCGCCATGCGCGGGCGCAGCGCGTTGACGAGCACGAAGGGCGCGAGCGCCGTCACCGCGTGCACGCTCACGAGCTCTCCCGTGGCGACCTCGCCCACCACCGCGCGCCACGAGTTGTGCTCGCGCGCGTCGACGGGCTGCGCGTGGCGGTCGAGCGACGCGGTCACCTCGCCCGGCAGCGAGAGCCCGTCGCCCAGCCCGTCGGACGCGTCGCGCTCGGGCGGCGGGTGCGCGGCCACGCCCGCGGGCAGCGACGCGAGCGCCTCGGCGTCGAGGCGGGCCATCTCGGCGTACCACTCCGCGGAGCGCGCGACGGTCTGCGCGGCGTTCGAGATCAGCACGTCGAGGCGGTCGAGGCGCGACGCGAGCGACACGGCGAAGCGCTCGACGGCCGCGAGGTAGCGCAGGTCGAGGCGGTGCACCTCGAGCCGGTCGCGCCACGCGGCGAAGTCGGCCTCGGCCGCGTAGCGCCTCCACGCGTCGTGCGGAAAGCGCGTCGTGACGATCACCCGCGCCCCCGCGCGCAGGAGCTTGAGCGCCGCGCGGTAGCCGATCTTCACGCGGCCTCCGGTCACGAGCGCGACGCGGCCCGAGAGGTCGGCCGTGCGCTCGCGCCGCGCGCGGTTGAACGCGGCGCACCGCGGGCAGAGCTGGTCGTAGAACGCGTCGAGGGTGCGGTAGCCCTCCTTGCACACGTAGCAGTTGCGAGACCCTTCGAGCGCCACGGGCGCGTCGTCGACGGGAGGCGCCGCGGGGCCTCGACGCAACCGACGGATGCCCGTCTCGTCGATGCGCGCGAGGTCCCGCGCGGCGCGCAGCGAGCGCTGCCAGTGGCCCTGGCTCCGCGCGGCCTGACGCGCCGCCGCCGCGACGCGCTCGCTCCGTTGGATCACCGCCCGCACCGCCTCGGGCAGCTCGGGGTGCGCGAGGGCAGCGCCTTCGAGCGCCCGCAGCGTCGCGGCGCACTGCGCGAGCGCCTCGGCGTCGGGCCACGAGGGCTTCTCCTCGTGTGCGGGAGACTCCCGCGCGGCGCTCTCATCGACGCCCGCGGGGGCGGTGCGATACACGCTGCGCACGGCCCGCAGCGAGGCTTCGAACGCGAGGTCGTCGGGCGAGGTCGCGCGGCGGTTGCGGTTGCGCGCCACCCTCACCACGAGGCGCGCGCGCAGGTGCGGCGGGATCGCCCCGTCGAGCAGCAGCTCGGCGAGCGCGGGGTGCTCCCCCGCGGCGGCCACGAGCGCCTCGACGCCCGCGGTTCCGACGCCCGCGCCGCGCAGGTCGAGCGACTGGAGCGAGCGGTTCGCGCGCAGCGCGTCGGCGAGCGCGAGGGCCCCGTCGTCGCCGACGTGGTTGGCCTCGACGCCGAGCACCTCGGTGGCGCGCAGGTAGCCGAGCTCCAGCGCGCGGAGGTTGGGGTGTGCCCTCAGCGCGTCGGCGAGGGCGCGTACGCCGTCGGGGCCGATGCCGTTGCTCGACAGACCCAGCGCGCGCAGGCCGGGCGCGAGCGGGAGCGCGCGGGCGAGGTGGCGCGCGCCCTCGTCTCCGATGGCGTTGCCCGCGAAGAAGAGCGCGCGCAGGCCGGCGCCTCGTGCGAGGAGCTCGGCGACGTGGCGCGCGCCCTCGGGGCCCGCGTCGTTGCCGCAGAGAAAGAGCGTATCGAGGGCGTCGGGGCGCTCGGCGAGGGCGTCGCACAGGGCCGCAATACCCGACGCGCCGAGGCCGTTCGACACCGCGTCGAGGGTGCGCAGCGAGCGGTTCTCGCGGAGCATGCGCGCGAGGTGCCGGGCGCCGTCGGGGCCGAGCTCGTTGCGCTTGATCCAGAGCGCGCGGATGCGCGTCGAGGGGGCGATCGCGTCGGCGAGGTGGCGCGCCCCTTCGGGGCCCACGGCGTTGCACCCGAGGTAGAGCGTGTCGACCGCGGGCGCGGTGAGGGCGATGCGCGCGAGGGCGCGGGCGCCGTCGGGGCCGAGGTGGTCGGCGCCCATGAGCACGCTCGTGACGTGGTGGTTCGTGGCGAGCGCGTCGGCGACGGCGTGGGCGCCGAGCGGGCCGAGGCCCTGCTTGCAGAGGTCGAGGCGCCCGTCGGGCAGGAGCGCTCCGCGCGTGAAGCGCTCGGGGGCCGACGGCGCGTCGGGGCGCGCGAGGCGGTCGAGCAGCGGGCGCAGCTCGTCGAGGTCGCGGAGCACGGGCACCGCGGCGCACGCGCGCCCCTCGTCGACGGCGCGGTCGAGTTCTGCGTCGGGGGTGGGCATCGGAGTGCCTACGCGTGTAGCGCGCCGCCGTGGGGCTCGTAAACGGGCGGCCGTCGCCTGCCGCGTCGCGGTGGGGGCGTCGTCGGGCGGCGTTGCTGTTGGCGAGGTGTTGTTCCGTGGGCGTGGCCGTCGCCGCCTGGGGCGTCGCCCCGCGGCGACGTGGGGGACGTCGGATGGCGTGGTCGAGCGGGGCGATGGCCCTCAGGCTGTGCCGCGGCTTCGCCGCGAATGCGGCCCCCACATTCGTGGGGGCGCCCGGAGCGTCGCGCGAGTTGGTGCGCATCGCGGCGGCGCCGCGGTACGCTCGCGCCATGTCCGAAGCGTCCGCGATCCTTGCCGCGTACGAGTCTGCGGTCCAACGCGCAACGCGGATCCGCGTCGTGGGGTACCGAGAGGCCGATGATCCTCCTGGAGAGCCAGTGTGGGGTGAGGTGACTGGCCCCGCGCTGTCTGCGGCGAGGGACCTCCTTCGCGTTCGCGATGACGGCTTGGAGGCAGCGTGGTTGTGCGAGTGCGAAGCCGTCTGTCGCTTCGAGCTCCTTGAACACGCGAAGCGTGTCACCACGATCGAATTCCATGGGGCGGGACACTTCGTGTTGAGCGACGTCGAGGCGATCTTCAATCTCGCTCATGGCGACGCCATCGAGGAGTGGCTCGCAAAGCGCGGTATCGTCGACCCGCGACGGTAGGGATCCGATCGGCCCGCGGGCGACGCTTCGCGCGACGCTCCGGGCGCCCCCACGAATGTGGGGGCCGCATTCGCGGCGAAGCCGCGGCACAGCCTGAGGGCCATCGCCCCGCTCGACCACGCCATCCGACGTCCCCCACGTCGCCGCGGGGCGACGCCCCAGGCGGCGACGGCCACGCCCACGGAACAACACCTCGCCAACGGCAACGCCGTCGCACGACGGCCACGCGGCGCCCCTGCGACGCACCCGATGTCGATTTCGTCGAACATCCGTCCCCGAGCGGTTCCTTGCGATGCGAGGGGTGCGCGGTGCGCCCCGGAGAAGGTGAGGCTCTCGATGTGGACGACGTTCTTTCACGACGGCGGCTGGGGCATGTACCCGACCACGCTCTTCGGCGCGCTGCTGGTGACCGCCGCGGCGCTCTACCTCCTGCGCCCCGAGCGGCGCTTCGCGGGCGTGGTGCTGGGCCTCGGCGTCGCGACGCTGGGCGCGGGGCTCCTCGGCACGGCCACGGGGATCATCGCGAGCTGCCGCTACCTCCTGCGCGCGCCGCTCGACCAGCGCTTCACGCTCGCGGCGCTCGGCACCGCCGAGTCGCTCAACAACCTGGTGCTCGCGCTGATCCTCGTGGTGCTCGCGTCCCTCATCGCGACGGCGGGCGCGCTGCGCGCCGCGTGGGCGCCCCGCGAGGGCGGCGGCGCGGTGTAGCGTCGCGGGAAGGTCCCTCCGATGCTCTCCGACGAGGCGTACTACGAGCGGCTGCTGCGCGGAGACCTCGCGGCCTTCGACGCGCTCTACGACCGCCACGCGCGGCCGCTCTACGGCTTCATCCGAAGGCACCTCGCCGACGCGCACGAGGCCGAAGACGTGCTGCACGAGACCTTCATGGCGCTCCTGCGCGAGCGCGACGGGGGCCGCGCGGCCGCGAGCCTGCGCGCGTGGCTCTACGGCGTGGCGCGCAACCTCTGCCTCAACCGCATCCGTTCTCGCAAGCGCGGCGCGCGGGCCCTCGAGGCCGCCCCCGCGCCCGCGCCCGGCGAGCACCCCGAGCGCGCCCTCGAACAGCGCGAGACCGCCGAGCGGCTGCGCCTCGCCGTGGCGCGCCTGCCCGCGGGGCTCGCCGAGCTCTACGCCCTGCGCGCGGGCGGCATGTCGTACGAGGAGCTCGCCGAGGCGCTCGCGGTGCCCGTGGGTACCGTCAAGTCGCGCATCCATGAGATGGTGAGCCGGCTCAAGCAGGAGATGGAACGATGACGTGCGAGCGCGTGCGGCCCGAGCTGACGGGCTTTCACTTCGGCGCCGTCGAGGGCGATGACCGCCGCGAGGTCGAGGCGCACCTCGTCGCGTGCCGCGCGTGCCTCGAGGAGTACTTCGAGCTCAAGCGCGCCGTGGAGGGGGCCGACCTCGAAGACGGCCCGTCGCCCGCGTCGCGCGCGCGGCTGCGCCGGGCCGTGGCCGACACGCTGCGCCGCGAGCGCGCGTGGGCGTGGTGGGAGCGGCCCCTCGCCGTCGGCCTCGCCGCGGCCTCGGTGGCGCTCGCCCTCGGCGCCGTGCACGCCGTGGCGACGACGTCGGGCGCGGCGCCGCACGCGGTCGAGCGCGGCGTTGACCCGGTGGCGCCCCCGCAGTAGGTGTCGCCGGTGGCGAACACGACTCCGCGCCCGGGGCTCCGCGTGGCGCTCCTCGGTCACGCGCGACACGGCAAGTCGGCCCTCGCGTCGGCGCTCACGGCGCGCGCGGCCTCGCGCTCGTACGCGACGCGCACGCGGCCGATCGCCTTCGTCGAGACGCAGGGCTGGGCCGCGGGCTCGCGCGGCAACGGTCGCATCGCCACGCACGAGACCTTTCTCGTCGAGAGCCCCATGCGCGAGTACGCGGGCGTCGACGTGACCTCGCACCGCAGGCTCGTGCGCCACGCGGGCGTCGTGGCCTCGTCGGTCGACGCGTGCGTGCTGGTGGTCTCGGCCGTCGACGGCGCGATGGCGCAGACGCGCGAGCACGCCCTCCTCGCGCGGCACCTCACGCCGGGGGCGGTGGTGGCGTTCATCAACCGCTGCGACGAGGTGACCGACCTCGCCATGCTCGACCTCGCCGAGATGGAGGCGCGCGAGGCCCTCTACCACGCGGGCTTCGACGGCGACGGCGCGGTGGTGGTGCGGGGCGCCGCGGGGGCTCCGCCCGAGGCGCGCGCCGCGTGGGCGGGCGCCCTCGACGACCTGCTCGACGCGCTCGACCACGCGCTCGCCGACGCGCCGCGCGACCTCTCGGCGCCGCTCTGCGCGACGGTGCTGCACCGATGGAGCCGCCCCTCGCGCGAGGGCCCCGTGGTCGAGCTCAGCGTGCGCCAGGGCGAGCTGCACTTCGAAGGCCGCGTCGCGGTGATGGACCGCGCGGGCGTCGTGCGCGACGCGAGGGCGCGCATGCTCCGCGCGTTCGACCAGCCCGTGCTGGTGATCCCCGCGGGCGCGATGGGCACGGCGCTGCTCACGTTCGACGCGGGGCAGTGGTCGCGCGGGAGGCGCTTTCCGCGCATGGGCGACCTGGTGTTCAAGCCGGGCGGGCTGCCGCTCACGGGGCGCCTCGCGGTGCGGCTCCAGATGCTCGGCGAGGCGCAGGGGGGCCGTCGCACGCCGGCGCGCGCGGGGCACGAGGCGAGCGTGTGGCTCGCGGGGCGACCGGTGCGTTGCCGCGTGGTGCTGCCCGCGGCGGCGCCCACGATCGAGCCCGGCGACGCGCGCGACGACGTGACGCTCGAGCTCGCGACGCCCACGTACGTGCCGCCGGGCGCCACCTTCGTGCTGCGCGACGGCACCGACGGCAGGCCCCGCCGCGCGCAGGGCCCCGCGGTGTGGGGCGGCTGCTTCGCGACGGGCCGGGTGCTCGCCGCGCTGGGCGCGGTGTAGGTCGCACTCGACCCGTCAAGGCATACGCCCCGCGAGGGGCCCCGCCGTCACTCCTCGCCCGCTTCGCCCCCGACCCACCACTCGCTCACGTCGATCGCGACGTCGTCGAAGGGCGGGATCCGCGCCTCGCGCTCGTCGCTCCACACGCCGAGCTCAGACCACCTCCCGTTCTCGAGCCTGCTCGCGGTCACCAGGAGCGCGTCGGGGTCGACCACCCAGAGCCACGTCACGCCCACCTTCGCGTAGAAGGGTCGCTTCGTACCGAGGTCGTACCGCCGCGTCGAGCTCGACAGCACCTCGCACACGCAGTCGGGCACCACGCGGATCGTCTCCTTCTTCGGCATCGTGACGAGGCGCTCGCGCTTCCACCCGGCGATGTCGGGCGACACCTCGGGCGAGTTCACCATCTCGATCCCGGGCTCCGGCAGGATCCACCATCCGCCGGGCCCGCCTCGCTCGCGCTGAAACGGGCCCAGCAGATCCGCGTGCACCAGCCCCGCGACGCTCTGATGAAAGCCCCGCGGGCGGGTCATCGCATAGAACACCCCGTCGATGATCTCGCCCTTCATGTGCGGCGGGAGCGCGTCGATGTCCGCGAGGGTGGGGGGGTGCGACAGCTTCACTGCGAGATCCGCCATGGCCGTACGATACCCGCTCGCTCGACGGGCCGTCATCGCCTTCGGGGCTTCGCGCAAGGCCCCGCGCGCCGTGCCCGACTCCCTCGCGTTCAGGCGCGGGGGCGCATCACGGCGAAGAGCGAGCGGGGCTGGTGGTCGAGGGGCGACCGGGCGCCGACGTTGCCGTGGTAGACCGTGTCGGTGACCGACTCGACGACGAACGCGCCGCCGAAGATCTGTCGCAGCGCGTCGGGCGTGTAGCGCTTCGGCCCCTGCTCGCCGGGCTCCTCGGCGCTGAAGCACTTGAGAAAGAACACGCCGCTGGTCTTCACCAGCGAGCGCAGGCTCGCGAGGTAGGCGGGGTGATCGCCGGGGGCGAACACGTGAAAGCACCCGCGATCGAAGACGGCGTCGAAGGCCCGCCCGAGCTGCGAGTCGAGGATGTCGTCGACGACGAAGCGCGCGGCCGTGCCGCGGGCGCGCTCCTGCGCGAGCTCCACGGCCCTGGGCGAGATGTCGGAGCCCGTGACGTCGAAGCCGAGGCGCGCGAGCTCGATGGCCTGCGTGCCCGGGCCGGCGCCGAGGTCGAGAAAGGTGCCGCCCTTCAGCCCCAGCGCGTCGATCGCCCGCGCGAGGTCGGGGTCGAGGTGAGGGTTGAACCAGGGCATGCTCTCGACCGGCATGTGCTCGTAGATCGTGCGCCAGTCGGGCATCGGGGCGCCGGGTACCAGCGGCTGCTGCGGGCGGTCATCGTGGCTCATGGAACTCCTCGCTGACGAACGTGGAGCGGCCTCGCGGGCCGCGGAAAGACCGCCACGATAAGCACGGTTGCCCATCGGGGCCACCGCCGCGCGCGCATTCGAGAGTGCGCGACGCCCTTGCGGTATCGTCCGAGCCCCCCGATGCGCATCGCCGCCCTCGCTCCGCTCCTCCTCGCGCTCGCCGCGTGTGACCGCGACGCCCCCGACACCCGCGACGCCTCCGCCGATCGCGCGCCGCCCGCCGACGTCGCCGACGTCGCGGAGGTCGCCGACGCTTCGGACGCGACGAGCGACGCCCCGCTGCCCGCGTGCGGCGAGGCGACGCCGCTGGCGCTCGGCCGCTGCGTCGACGGCGCGCGCTACCAGGCCGACCTCGAGCGCGTCGCGCAGGAGCGCACGCCCGCGAGCGCGCACTGGATGGCCGTGCAGGACCTCTGCGCGAGCCGCCTCACGGCGCTCGGGTTCACCGTCGAGCGCCACGCGTACGCCACCGGGGTGAACGTCGTGGGCGTGCGCGAGGGCACCTCGGAGCCCGCGCGGAGGGTCTACGTGGGCGCGCACTACGACCACATCCGCGGGTGCGCCGGGGCCGACGACAACGCGAGCGGCGTCGCGGGCGCGCTCGAGGTCGCGCGGGTGCTCTCGCAGCGGCGCTTTCCGCGCACGCTCGTGGTGGCGTGCTGGGACGAGGAGGAGCGCGGCCTCATCGGGTCTCGCGCGTACGCAGAGCGCGCGCGGTCGAGGGGCGAGACCGTCGAGGCGTACTTCAACTTCGAGATGATCGGGTACGTCGACCACGCGCCGAACTCGCAGCGCCTGCCGCCGGGCGTCTCGCTGGTCTTCCCCGCCGCGGCGCGCGAGTGGGAGGAGCGCGAGCGGCGCGGGGACTTCCTCGCCGCGATCGGCAACGAGCGCGCGGCCGACGCGCTGGTCGCGCTGGAGCGCTACGCCGACCTCCTCGGGCTCCCGTTCATCCCCCTGAGCCTGAGCGAGGAGCTCTCGTCGTCGCCGCTCGTGGGCGACCTGCGCCGCTCGGACCACGCGTCGTTCTGGGACAACGGCTTCCCCGGCATCATGCTCACGGACACGTCCGAGTTTCGCTACGACCGCTACCACTGCACGCGCGGCCCCGACGTGGTCGCCAACCTCGACCGCACCTTCTCTTCGCAGGTGGTGGCCGTCACCGTCGCCGCCGCCGCCGAGGCCCTGGGGCTGCCGCGGCAGTAGAGAGCGCACGAAGCCTCGCCGGTAACCGTCGGCGAGGGCCGGCGCGCGCGGTGTAGCATCGCGCCCGATGCTGGACCTCGACACGGGCTTCTGGATCGGCGCGTTGGGGTGCCTGTTCCTCGGCTCCTTCGTCATGCTCTACCCCGCGATCACGGCCATGAACGACTACGAGCGGCGCGCCCAGGCGCGGCTCCGAACCGAGGGGGTGCGCGTCGACGCCGTGGTGAAGACCTTCCTCCGCCGGAGCATGACGCAGCACCGGGTGCTCCTGGAGCTGCGCTTCCCCTGGGGGCCTACCGGGCGCGAGTACCTCCTCTCGGGCCTCAGCGACGACTGGCTCGCGCACCACGCGGCCCTGGGCATCCCCGTCGTCGTCTTCGCTCACCCGACCGCCAGCACGGTCCTCTTCGAACACCAGGGCGCCGAGCCGGTGCCCACCGCGATGCAGAGCGCGGCGCGGGTGCTCGCGTGGACGGCCGGCGTCCTGGTCGCATCGGCGATCGGCGGCGCGCTGTTCAGCCTCCTGGCGAGGACGATGCGCTAGCTTTCGTCTCCGCGGGGCGCCGGTCTGTGACCCGCGCCGGGTCGGGCGGCGGCGTCACTTCGCGCGCGCGGCGTCGGCCACGCCGGAACGGGCGCCCGTGCGCCAGGCCCAGCGGGCCATGGGGGCGGCGCCTTCGACCACGTCGGCCACGAGCGGCCCGAGCGCCGCGCCGAACTTGAACGCGTGACCCGCGTCGCCCGCGGCCACCACGAGGCCCGGCTGCGTCGGGTCGCGGTCGAGGAGCAGGTGTCCGTCGGGCGCGTCGCTGTACATGCAGAGCCGCGTGCGCACGAGCGCCGCGTCGGCCAGCGAGGGGAGGCTCTCTCGCACGAAGCGCCACATCGCGTCGGCCTCGTCGGCGTCGACCGCGCGGTCGGGCGACGAGGGGTGCATGGCGCGCCCGGCGCCGTGGCGGGCGACCTTCACCACGCCCTCCGTCGGGTGCAGCGGAAAGCCGTACCACCCCGTCTCCGCGATGGCCGCGCCGAACACCGGGAAGCGCTCCCACGCGAAGCGCGCGGGCTCCCGCGGACGCAGGTGGAACACCGGGTGTCCCGTCGAGGTGAGCACCCCGCGGAGCGAGGGCACGAGGTCGGTCGTCCACGCGCCGAGGCAGAGCACCACCGCGTCGGCGTCGACGCGCGCGCCGTCGACCACCGCGCCGCGCACGCGGTCGCCGTGCTTCACGAGCGCCGTCACCCGCGCGTCGCCGCGCACGGTCACGCCCTCGGCGACGGCGCGCCGCACGATGTCCGCGACGGCGGCGCCGCTCTCGACCCAGCCGCCCGCGCGGTTGAACATGGCCCAGCGGTGGGCCGCGGGGCTCCACGCGGGGAAGCGCGACGCGAGCGCGTCGGCGTCGAGGGTCTCGTGCGCGATGCCGCGTCCGCGCGCGTGGGCGAGGGAGCGCCCCTCGAAGCTGTCGTCGCGCGGGCCCTCGCGCCGGGTGAAGAGCACGCCGGTCTCGTGAAACCGCGGGGCGATGTCGCGGTTGTGCCGCCGCCACGCGTCGAGCCCCTGGAGGGCGAGGTCGGTGTACACAGGGTCGTCGCCGTACTCCGTGCGCACGATCTTCGAGATGTCCGTCGAGGCCGCGTCGGGGTGCGGCAGCGGGCCGGGATCGGCCAGCGTCACGTCCCACCCCCGCGCCCGCAGCGTGCGCGCCGCGCTCACGCCGAAGATCCCCGCGCCCGCCACGAGCGCACGCCGTCGCACCGTCATGCGAGAGCGACTACCAGCTTCCGCCGCGCGGGGGAACGCCCGTGGGGTCGCCCGAGAGCATCGCGTCGCAATCGAAGGGGCGCGGCGACGACGACGAGAAGTGAGCGGTGACGCCTCCGAAGGGCCCCGTCGCGGGCTGAACCGCGTGACAAACTCAACCCGCGCTTCAGCGACGTCCGCGACAAGCTCGAGGCGATCGCCGAGATCGGCGTCGACCTGTCGGCCGTGCTGCGCGAAGGCTCATTCGATCGTCCGTCGTACTTCCCGATGCCGAGAACCCGATGAACAACGCGCTGTTCGCCTCGATCGGCTGTGTTTCCGATCGTGCGCAGG
>JBDHVF010000097.1:0-15208 GCA_039809605.1 Polyangiales bacterium
TGGCCTCGGCGCGACGCGCTCGCCCACGTGCAGCCGCGGCCCGCCCGCGGTCTCGGCGAGCGTGGGCGCGGCGCCCGCCGGCGCGACACGAGCGGGGCGTTCGGGGATCGGGGCGTCGTCGCGCGAGGGCTCGAACGCGCCCTCCCAGAGCGAGCGCGTGCGCGCGTCGGCGAAGGGGAGCAGCGCGGCGCCGAGCGCACGCACGCTCGCGAAGCGCCGCGACGGGTCGCGCGCCATCGCGCGCAGCACCACGGCTTCGAACGCCTCGGAGAGCTCGGGGCGCAGAGCGCGCGGGGGGCTCGGCGCGCCGCCGGTGATCTCGGCGACGAGCGCGAGCAGCGAGTCGGCGACGAAGGGGCGCCGGCCCGTGACGCACTCGTAGAGGATCACGCCGAGCGCGTACTGGTCGCTGCGCGCGTCGAGGGCGCGCTCGCCGCGGGCCTGCTCGGGGGACATGTAGAACGGCGTGCCGAGCACCGCCGCGGTGGTGGTGAGCGAGAGGCTCAGGCCGTCGTCGAGCACCTTCGCGATGCCGAAGTCGAGCACCTTGGGGTGCACCGCGCCGTGCGGCGCGCGGGCGAGAAAGACGTTCTCGGGCTTGAGGTCGCGGTGCAGCACGCCGCGCGCGTGGGCCGCCGCCACGGCCGCGCAGACCGGGAGCATGAGCGCGGCGGCCTCGTCGGGCCCCAGGGGGCCGCGCGCGAGGCGCGACGCGAGCGTCTCGCCCTCGAGGAGCTCCATCACGAGGTAGGGCAGGCCGAGGGCGGTGCCCACGTCGGTCACGTCGACCACGTGGGGGTGCCGCACGCGCGCGGCCGCCTGGCCCTCGCGCACGAAGCGCTCGACCACGGCGGCGTCGCCCGCGAGGTCGGCGCGCAGGGTCTTGAGCGCCACCCGCTTGCGAAGGTCGACGTGCTCGGCCTCGAAGACGACGCCCATGCCGCCCTCGCCAAGCTTTCGGAGCAGTCGGTAGCGCCCGCACGTCGCGCCGGGCCCCGGAGCCACCGGCGAGCCCTGACCTTCGATCACGAGCGGGAGACTACCGCGAACGGCGGTGCGAGGGGCTCGCCGAACGCCGCGATGCATCAAGGCCTACGGGAGCGAATTCGCGCCCCGACGCGGTCGTGCGGTATCCTGCGCGCGACGATGAGCACACGGAAGCCCACGACGAGCGCGCCGCCCGCGCCGAAGGTTCCCCCCGTCTCCGAGTTGCCGGTGACGCGCGCGATGCTGATGGGCGTGCGCGACGAGCTGCTGACCCGCATCGACGGGACCAACGCCCGACTCGACGAGACCAACGCCCGACTCGACGAGACCAACGCCCGACTCGACGAGACCAACGCCCGCTTCGTCCAGGTGGACGCCCGCTTCGCCCAGGTGGACGCCCGCTTCGACCAGATGGACGCCCGCTTCGACCAGATGGACGCGCGCTTCGACGCGCTGCGCGCCGACGTGCGCGCGGAAGTTCATCGGTTGGGCACGCTCGCCGAGGAGCAGGAGGCGCGCAACCGCGTCGTGATCGAGGTGGTGCAGGGCCACAACGCCCGCTTCGAGCGCATCGAGAAGGAGCTCGCCGACGTGCGCGGGATGGTCTACGAGATCCTCGAGATCGTGAAGCAGCGCCCCCGTGAATGACGGCGGCTCGTGCGCTACGGCGCCGTCACGCGCACCGTCACGTCGCCCGACTCGGGCAGTTCGAACGCGGTGGTGACGCGCCGGCCGGGGCACAGCGCGAAGGGCCCCTGCGGCGGCGCCCCGGCGGTGTTCTCGGGCGGGCACCAGTAGCCGTCCATGAGCTCCATGCACCCGCGCGGCACGGTGTCGACCACGGCGACGCTCACGCGGTAGCGGCCCGCGGGCAGGGGTTCTAGCGCGCCCACGCGCTCGGTGGCCGTGCCGCGCACCGAGAACGATCGCGTGGCGCAGTCGATCGTGCGCTCGACCCAGACCATCTGGCGGCCGTCCCACGTGAACGCGTACGGAGGCGTCGCCGCGAGGGGCGTGAGCCCGATGGACGCGGGCGCGCCGGGCGAGGGGCACTCGCACACGCACGTCACGCCGAGGTCGAGGGGCACGCGCTCGTACCGCCCGTCGGAGACCTCGCGCTCGACCTCGAAGGTTCGGCACGATCGCCCGCGGATCACCGCGAAGCCCGAAGACCCCGCGAGCTCGAAGCGCACGTTCGTCCGCGCGGCGACCTCCATCGGGGCCGCGGGCGCGTCGGGTGCGGCGGCGTCGGGCGAGCTCTGCGGGTCGGCGCCGCAGCCGGCGACGAGCGCCGCGAGCGCGATGGGGCGGTGCTTCACGCCGACGGTTCTACATCATCGCGGGCGTGGCGCGGCAGCGCACGGGGGCCGTGACGTGGCAGCTCGACGCGGCGTCGAGGGGGCGGCCGTCGAAGCGGGCGCGGGCGAAGTCGAGGATCTCGGGCAGCGCCCACGTGGTCGCGCGGGTGTGGGCCGCGCCCTGGCACTCGAGGTACTGCATGCGGTAGCCCTGGCGGCAGAGCGTCTCGAAGCTCGCGCGCTCGGTGGGCGTGTGAACGAGCATGTCCTGCTCGCCGAGCACCCAGAGGATGCCGTAGCCCGGCTGCGCGTTCGGCGCGCGCGGCACCGAGGTCGAGGTGATCCCGTTCTCGGTCACCAGGCACCCCCAGGGGTCGAGCGAGCGGACGCCCTGCGCGCTCGCCGCCGCGTCGAGGAGCGCCTGCGTGTAGAGCGCCTCGCGCGTGAGGCCGCGCACCTCGGGCGAGCAGGTCGACGCGAGCATCATCGGGAGGCTCGTGGCGTAGGGCGCGCGGAACACCTCGCCGAGCCGCGCGCCGAGGCCGTACCACGGCGCGGCGGTGGTGTAGAACGCCGCGACGTTGGCGGTGGCCTGCACGGTCTCGCGCAGGGCGCGGTTGGTCTCGGCCTCCATGTCGGCCGGGGGCACGGTGGCGACGGTGCCCATGAGCTCGAGCTCGGGGGCGTAGTACGCGGCGACGCGGTCGACCCAGAGCGCGGCGTGGCCGCCCTGCGAGCCGCCGATGGTGACGAAGCGCGGGCGCGCGCAGGCCTCGGCGCCCTGCGCCGCCACGTGGCGGATGCCCGCGCGCACCGCGTCGAGCGAGGCGATCGCGGTGGCCGTGCCCACGAGGTAGGGGTGGGGGAAGCCCGTGGACCCGCCGAACGCGCGCAGGCCGATGTAGTCGGGCGCGACGACGACGTAGCCCGCCGACGCGAGCGCCGCGCCGAGCGCGCGGGCGTCGGTCGTCGCCGAGGGGCCGCACATGTCGTTGAAGCCCGAGGTGCCGTGCAGCACGAGCAGCACCTCGAAGCTCGCGCGCGCCGAGAGGTTGCGCGGGTACGCGACGAGCGCGGTGGCGTCGAGCAGGCGCCCTCGGTCCTGCGTGGTGTACGAGATCTGATCGACGGCCACGTCGCGGTCGAGCGCCACCGGCAGCATGATGCCCGCGCCCGTCGCGAGCGCCTGGAGCACCGCGGCCGAGTACGTCGCGCGCGCGCCCATGCCCGTGGGCCGCCCGAGCGAGGGGTCGGCGACGATGCGGAAGGGCGCCTGCCCGCAGCGCGCGGGCGAGTCCGCGAACTGGCGCGCGGCCATCGAGTCGCCGAGGCGCGGGGCCTCGACGGGGCACGGCGCGAGCGCGCCGTCAGAAGCGTCGGAGGGGAGCGCGTCGGTCGCGGCGTCGGGCGTCGAGGCGTCGGGCGTCGAGGCGTCGTCGCTGCACGCGGCGAGCGAGGCGGCGCAGGCGAGGAGCAGCGCGCGAAGCGAAGGAGGGGGCATGCACGATCGTGTGCCACGAGAGGGCACGCGATGGGAAGGGGCGGCGTCAGTCGCGCGCTTCGGCCGTGGAGCTCGCGTAGAGGGCGTCGAGGCTGGCGCCGTACTTCGCCAGAACGGCGCGGCGCTTGAGCTTCATGCTCGGGGTGAGCATGTCGTTGTCGATGGTGAAGTCGTCGGCCACGAGCAGCACGTCGCGCACCTTTTCGAAACCCTTGACCTCCTGCGTGTGCTTCGCGACCTCGTCGAGGTAGAGCTTCTTCACCTCGGGGTGCTGCAGGAGCTGGGGGTAGGGGTCGGTCGCGAGGCCGCGGTCGGTCGCCCACTTCTTGAGCGACTCGGGCTCGGGCACGACGACGGCGACGTTGAAGGGCTTGTTGGCGCCGTGCACCATCACGTTGAGCACGCGGGGCGAGAGCTTGATGGCCTCTTCGATGGGCACGGGCACCACGTACTTGCCGTTCTCGAGCTTGTACTGCTCCTTGATGCGGCCCGTGATGAAGAGGAAGCCCTCGGCGTCGAGGTAGCCCATGTCGCCCGTGCGAAAGCCCCCGTCGGGCGTGAACACCTTCGCGTTCTCTTCGGGCAGGTTGTAGTAGCCCTGCATCACGTTGTGGCCGTAGACCACGACCTCGCCGTTCTTCTCGTCGCCCGTGGCCTCCTTGTCGATCACGACGCGCGTGCCGGGGATGGCCTTGCCGACCGAGCCCATCTTGCGGTTGTGGGGGTAGTTGGCCGTGGCGATGGGCGAGGTCTCGGTGAGCCCGTAGCCCTCGTAGACGGTGACGCCGATGTTGTCGATGAACTCGGCGACCTCGCGCGAGATGGCCGCGCCGCCCGAGAACGCGTACCGCAGGCGCTCGCCGAAGAAGGTCGCGCGCACCTTCGAGAGCACCACCTTGTCGAAGAGCTTGTGCTGCAGGTCGATCACCAGCGAGCTGCGGCCCCTCTCCGCGAGGTGCCGGCGCTCGGCGGCCACGGCCATCGCGCGCACGAGGAGCTTCTTCCGCAGGGGGGGCATCTCCTCCATCTTCTTGTTGAGCCCGGCGTAGAGCTTGTTGAACACGCGGGGCACGCTCATCACCATGGTGGGCTGCACCTCCTGCATGTTCGCCAGGAGCTTGTCGACGGCCTCGGCGATGGCGAGCGAGGCGCCCATCGAGAGGAGGCCGTGGAGCTCCACGGTCTGCCCGAACGAGTGGGCCCAGGGCAGGAACGAGAGCGAGCGGTCCTCGCTGCTCATGGGCAGGAGCTCGTGGATGGCGCTCACGTTGGCCGCGAGGTTGTGCTGCGAGAGGCGCACGCCCTTGGGGTTGCCCGTGGTGCCCGAGGTGTAGATGAGCCCCGCGAGGTCGCCCTTCTCGGGCTTGTGCACCGGCGCGGGCGTCTCGGCGCCCCGGCGCAGGAGCGACGCGAGCGTCTGGGGCTCGGTGTCTCCGCCGACGAAGTTCACCACGTGCTTGAGCTCGGGGAGCTCGGCGCGCAGGGCCTCGACGCGCTTCGCGATCTTGTCGTTGGCGACGAAGCACACGCCCGCGCCGCAGTCGCGGAGGATGTACGCCCACTCCTTGTCGTGCTGGGCCTCGTACATGGGCACGTACGCGGCGCCGAGGGTGTAGGCCGCGTAGGCGCCGATGGCCCACTCGGAGCGGTTGTTCGAGATCACCGCCACGCGGTCGCCGGGCTTGACCCCGAGGCCCGCGAGGCCGCCGCGCAGGTTGTCGACCCTCTCCTTGAAGGTGGCGTAGGTCATCCACTCCCACGCGCCGTTGCGCTTCTCGCCGAAGAGCGGCCGCTGGGGAAAGCGCTTCGTGCTCTCGGAGAAGATGTCCACCAGGGTGTCGAACTTGCTCGCCATTGAGATCCCTCCGTACCTGTGCGGGGCGCGACGGTACGGCAGAGGGCGCCGGAGCGCAAAGCGAGACTAGTTCTTGAGAGCGCGCGCGAGGCGAAGGGCGGTGTAGCGCACGAGGGGCACGACCTGGGGGTAGTCCATGCGGGTCGAGCCGATGACCCCGACGGCGCCCGACCCGAAGTTCGCGGCCACGAGCGAGAGGTCGGCGCCCATCTCGTTCTCGGGCGAGCCGATCACCACCTGGATGCCCGGCGCGTGCAGCGCGCGGTCGAGCAGCACCAGGAGAAGCTCCTGGTCTTCGAGGGTGCGCACGAGCTGCCGCGTGCGGTCGACGCTGGCGAACTCGGGGCGCTCGATGAGCTGCGCGGCGCCCTCGACCAGCACCTCGTCGCCAGGGGCGGCTTTCGAGAGGGCCTCCTGACCGAGCTCCAGGGCGCGGCGGGCGAAGCGGTCGTGCTGGGCGCGGCCCGCTTCGAGCTCCTGGGCGAGGGTGGCGCGCACCTCGGCGAGGGTGCGCCCCTCGATGCGCTCGCGCAGGAGGTTGTTCACCCGCTCGAGCTCCGCGGGCGAGGGGGCGTCGTCGAGGCGCATCACCCGGTTCTGCGCCGCGCCGCTGGTGGCGACGATGACCGCGAGCACCTCTTTCGGGCGCAGCCAGATGAAGCGCACCTCGCGCAGGACCCAGCTCTCGGCCCTGGGGGGGCGCACCACCGAGGCCGACCCGGTGAGCTCGGCGAGCACCCGCGCGGTGTGGCGCATGAGCGCGTCGAGGCCCGGCTCGACGTCGCTGTACCGCTGCTCGATCACCTCGGGCGCCGCGGTGGCGCGCTCGACCGAGGTGAGCGTCGCTTCGGCGAAGGCGCGAAAGCCCTTCTCCGTAGGCACCCTCCCGGCGCTGGCGTGGGGCTTGGTGAGGTAGCCCTCGGCCTCGAGCTCGGCGAACACCGCGCGGATCGACGCGGGCGAGAGGTCGAGCCCGTGCCGCTGGGCGAGGCCCCGCGACGCGACGGGCTCGCCCGTGGCGACGTAGTCGCTGACGGCGACGAGGAGGATCCTTCGGGCGCGGTGCGAGAGCATCGGGGAGAGACCGTCGTGGGCGGTAAAAACCTATGCGCCGCGGTGCGGGTCGTCAAACGCTCACGGCCGCGAGTCGTAGACCCGGCACGCCGGGAGCTCGACGGCCGAGAGGGCGCCGCCCTTGCCGCTGCCGGTGTCGATGCCCACCAGATCGCCGCGCACCCAGACGTCGCGCGGGTCGTCGAAGTCGCTCTCGGCGTCGGCCTCGGGCACGTCGGGCAGGTCGGTGACGGGCGTGTGGCCGAAGACCACGCGCTTGCCCCGGTAGCGCTTGAAGAAGCCGGGCTCGCGCGCCCACATGAGGTGCACGGGGTTGGTGTCGCGCGGGTGCTTCCACGCGCCCTCCGACGACTGGAGGCCGGCGTGGACGTAGAGCGCGTGCTCGTCTTCGTACCAGTACGCGAGGGAGCCGAGCCACGAGAGCACGTCGGCGGGCATCCACGCGCGCACGTCGAGCAGGCGCACGAACTCGTCGCCCACCACGGCCTCGCCGGGCCTGAGGGCCGACGCGCCGGTGTACGACCGGAAGGTCGCCCCGCACCCGTTGCCGCCCGGCAGCAGGAAGCCGATGTCGGGGTCGTCGTAGCACTGGATCCATTTGTCTTCGTGGTTGCCCCGCAGCACGACGACCTTCGCGCGCGCGTCTCGCTGGATGGCGCGCACGCGGTCGATGACGCCGCGCGCGTCGGGGCCCCGGTCGAGGTAGTCGCCGATGAACACCAGGGTGTCGTCGGGCGTGAGCTCGGGCAGTCGGGCCATGAGCCGATCGAGCGCGGCGCTCTCGCCGTGGATGTCGCCGATCGCGAAGGTGCGACGAGTCATCGCGGGCGATGATACATAAGCGCCGAGGAAACGCGCGCCATGAAGCTCAAGCTCTACGCCCTCACGCCGACGCCGCCCGAGGTGGCGCCCGCCGCGCCGACGCGCCCGTGGATGGACGCCTTCCCCGCGCGCCACGCCTACCGCTGCCTGCCGCTCGCGATCGCCAACTCGTACGGCTGGGAGGTGCTCTCGCCGTACACGTTCACCGTGCGCTACAACGGCGGCTCGAAGGCCGACGACATCGTGTTCAAGGCCGAGGGCGACGCCCCGTACCTGCACCACTTCGTCACGTCGAACTTCACCCACGGGATCATCACCTTTCACACGGGCTACCTCTTTCGCACCGAGCCCGGGTGGCACCTGCTCTGCACCGGCCCGATCAACCGCCCGAAGGACGGCGCCTCGCCGCTGTCGGGCGTGGTCGAGACCGACTGGCTCCCGTACCCCTTCACCATGAACTGGAAGCTCACGCGCCCCGGCTCGGTGCGCTTCGAGAAGGGCGAGCCCGTCTGCCACGTGGTGCCCGTCGCCGCGGGCGCCGTCGAGGCGGTCGAGCCCGAGGTGTACGACGTCGGTCAAGACCCCGACCTCGAGGGGCAGTACCGCGCGTGGCGCGAGAAGCGCGAGGAGTTCATGGCGCGCTTCCGCGAGCAGGACCCCGAGACGCTCAAGCAGGCGTGGCAGCGGTACTACTTCAAGGGCGAGTTCCCCGACGGCACGAGCGCCCCCGCGCCGCACACCAGCAAGCTGCGGCTCGCCAGCCCCGTCGACCTGCGCAAGAAGACGTAAGCCTCCGCGCGGCGCGTGGCGCGTTGCCACCGGGCGCGCGTTCGTCTACCAACATGGGCGCCGCCTCGGCCCGCGCCGGGCGCGGCACCACCCGCGTGGACGAACGTATCCGACCCCCCTGGCGCGACGTCGCGACGTCGCTCGACCGCTACGACCGCGGCGCGCTGCACCACGCCGTGCGCGAGTGGATCGACGAGTTCCTGCCGCGCAACGTGCCGCGCCGCAAGGGCCGCGCGGAGCTGCGCGACCTCGCGGTCTACCAGCGCCGCCTCGACCTGGTGGTCTCGCGCGCGGCGGGCGTCTGGTACGGCTGCCGCGGGTGGCGCGTCGGCAACGAGTCGTTCGGCGGGTGCTTCTGCCACTCGTTCCTCTCGGAGTACACCGCGGCGCCGCGCGGCGAGGGCGTGCTGCGCGCCACCGAGTGGGTCGTCGCCGAGGTCGACGTGATGGTGCGCTGCCTGCGCGACTTCGACCTCGCCTACCGCCTCTTCGGCATGCCCGCCGACCCCGGCGACCGCGCCGCCGCGCTCGCCGCCGCCGTCGACCGCGTCTTCGAAGCCGTCGCGTCGGCCACCGCGTGCAACGCCGCGTGGCACCGCTACGTCGTCGACGGCGTCGCGTGGCTGCTCGACCACCACGCCATCGAGGCCCCGCCCGTGCTCGGCGCCCTCATCGACGCCTCGGTGAGCGCGTCGTGCGCCGACTTCATCCCCGCGCCCGCCCGCGAGCGCTACCGCCTCTGCGACGACCTCGCGGCCGTCTTCGTCACCGCGTCGGACGTCTGATCGGTGCCCCAAGAGCGTTGTTGAAGCGCCGAGAACGCGCGTGCTAGGGTCGCGCCCGTTTCACGACCCCGCGGCGGGCGTGGCGAACGGGAGACACCCAACGATGAAGCAAGGACTGCTGGCGGCGATCAGCCTGGCGCTCGGCGTGACGGCCGCCCTCGCCACGGGTTGTGAGGGCGAGAGCAAGCTCAACGTCGTCGTCGAGGAGGGCGCCAACGCGCCGCACGTGAACCTCCCCGCCGTGCCCACGCTCCCGCCGCCTCCGCCCGCGCGCCACTCCGACGGGTCGTTCACCGTCTACGGCGTGCGCCACGAGGCGCTGCGCAACCCCGCCGAGATGTTCTCGAAGCAGCAGCGCGTGCACGGCTTCATCGTGAGCGTGTACGTGCCCCGCGTCGCCGAGGGGCCGCGCCGCGGCGAGGTCTGCACCGAGCGCGACCACTGCACCGAGGAGCGCCCCCACGTCTACATCGCCGACACCCGCACCGAGCGCGACCCGCAGCGCATGATGATGGTCACCGGGTACGCGATGTTCCAGTACGAGATCGACGAGGCGAAGCGCGCCGCGCGCGCGGGCCACCCCCCCAGCGCGCAGCAGCAGCAGATGCAGCAGGCCGGGCTCCAGCGCTCCATCCCCACCGACTTCGACGAGGGCGCCGAGGTCGTGGTCACCGGCACCCTCTCGCGCCGCGCCGCCAACGGCCAGGCCGACTCCAACGGCCTGCTCGAGTACGTCTCGCATACCACCGTCGCGCCCGCGCCCCCGCCCGCCCCCGCGCATCACTGACCCGAGGCGTCGACCCGAGGCATCGACCTGGGGGGCCGCGCGGGGCATGCTGCGCGCGCCATGCGCCTCACGATCAAGCTCACCTTCGCCTTCCTCGCCGTGTGCGTGGTGGTGTTCACCGTCAACGCGCAGCGCAGGATCAACCGCGAGCGCTCGCACT
Organism: Polyangiales bacterium; assembly: GCA_039809605.1. GTDB lineage: Bacteria > Myxococcota_A > Polyangia > Polyangiales > CAISKJ01. Next base: position 10,059 of record JBDHVF010000097.1, read on the forward strand.
TCGAGGAGCAGCGCTACCGCTCGCACCGGGTGTTCGGCGACCTCGTGGCGTCGACCGTCGCCGAGGTGCGCGTGCGCCGCGGGCTCAACGCCGCCCGCGAGGTGCTCCACGACGCGCAGCCGGGCGGCGCGCCCGTGCGCCTGCGGCTCGTGTGCGCGGGCCCGGGCGAGGCCCCGCTGCCCCCGGGCGTCACGTGCGACAGCCTGCGCGCGCAGCGCTTTCACGCCGTGCGCAGCGTGATCGAGCGCGACGACCCGCGGCAGCTCGCGCACTTCACGTACATCACCGTGCCCGTCGAGGGCGCCGGGCCGCAGGTGCTCGAGATCCGCGAGTCGCTCGAGGGCGAGCAGGACTTCATGCAGACCAGCATCGAGGGCAGCGTGAAGGCCGCGGTCTCCATCGTGCTGGTGTGCGTGCTCGCGTCGTTCGTGCTGGGCCTCGCCATCGTGGGCGTGCCCACGCGGCGGCTCATCGCCAAGGCCGAGCGCGTGGGCCGCGGCGACCTCACGGGCCCGCTGGCCCTGCGCCAGAACGACGAGCTCGGCGACCTCGCGCGCGCCATGGACGCCATGTGCGACCAGCTCGCCGCCGCCCGCGAGCGCGCCGAGGCCGAGGCCCGCGCGCGCCTCCGGGCGTTCGAACAGCTCCGCCACGCGGAGCGCCTCACCACGGTGGGCAAGCTCGCCTCGGGGCTCGCGCACGAGATCGGCACGCCGCTCAACGTCATCGAGGCGCGCGCGAGCAACATCGCCGACGGCGCCGTGCAGGGCGACCGGGTGAAGACCTCGGCGCGCGCCATCGTCGACGCCGTCGAGCGCATCACCCGCATCGTGCGCGCCCTGCTCGACTTCGCGCGGCGCAAGGGCGAGGGCGTGGCGCCCGTCGAGGTGCGCGCGCTGCTCGAGAGCGCCGCGGAGTTTCTCGCCCCCATGGCCGCGCGCCGCCGCGTGCGGGTCGAGACCGCGCTCGCCACGCCCGGCGCGCGCGTGCACGGCGACGCCCTGCAGCTCGGGCAGGCGGTGACCAACCTCGTGATGAACGCGCTGCAGGCCTCGCCCGAGGGCGAGGCGGTGACGGTCGAAGAGGCCGTGGTCGACGTGACCCCGCCGCCCAACGTCGAGAGCGGCGGGCCCTTCGTGCGCATCTCGGTCTCAGATCGCGGCCCCGGCGTCGCCCCCGAGCACCGCGACCGCGTGTTCGAACCCTTCTTCACCACCAAGGACGTGGGCGAGGGCACGGGCCTCGGGCTCTCGGTCGCGTGGGGCATCGCGGCCGAGCACGGCGGCTGGATCGCGCTCGAAGACCGCCCCGGCGGGGGATCGATCTTCATGTTGTACCTGCCCGCGCTCGGGGGCTAAGACACCTCTACGATGCGTGGACGTCTGCTGCTGATCGACGACGACCCGGCCTTCTGCGAGGCGCTCCGCGAGGGGCTCGAGCCGCGGGGCTGGTCGGTGCGCGCCACCGCGTCGCCGGCCGAGGCGCTCTCGCTGCTCGACGCCGACGAGTTCGACGCGGTGCTCAGCGACATCCGCATGCCGTCGATGGGCGGCATCGAGCTGTGCCGCAAGGTCCACGACCGCTCGCCCGACGTGCCCGTGGTGCTGCTCACGGGCTTCGGCTCGCTCGAGGCCGCCGTCGCGGCCATTCGCGCGGGCGCGTACGACTTTCTCTCGAAGCCCGCGAAGCTCGACGTGGTCGAGATCGCCGCCGAGCGCGCGGTGCAGCACCGCAGGCTCTCCGAGGAGGTGCGGCGCCTGCGGCGCGCGGTCGAGCCCTCGGAGGAGGTGGGCCTGCTCGGCGACTCGCCGCCGATGCGAGAGCTGAAGTCTCTCATCGCGCGCGTGGCCGACGCCGACGTCTCGGTGCTCGTCACGGGCGAGAGCGGCACGGGCAAGGAGGTGGTGGCGCGCGCCATCCACGCCGCGAGCTCGCGACGCGACCAGCCCTTCGTGGCGATCAACTGCGCGGCGGTGCCCGAGTCGCTGCTCGAGAGCGAGCTCTTCGGCCACGTGCGCGGGGCCTTCACCGACGCCCGCGAGGCGCGCGCGGGGCTCTTTCGCAGGGCGCACGGCGGCACGCTCCTGCTCGACGAGATCGGCGACATGCCGCTCGGCATCCAGCCCAAGCTCCTGCGGGTGCTGCAAGAGCGCGTGGTGCGGCCCGTGGGAGGCTCCGAGGAGGTGCTCGTCGACGTGCGCATCATCGCCGCCACGCACCGCGACCTCGAGGCCCTCATGGAGCAGCAGCGCTTCCGCGAGGACCTCTACTTTCGCATCCACGTGATCGAGCTCGAGGTGCCGCCCCTGCGGGCGCGCAGGGCCGACATCCTGCCGCTCGCGCAGCGCTTTCTGCGCGACTCGGCGCGGCGCATCGGGCGCGAGGTGCAGGGCATCAGCACGTCGGCGGCCGAGCGCCTGGTCGACTACTCCTGGCCGGGCAACGTGCGCGAGCTGCAGAACTGCATCGAGCGCGCGGTGGCCCTCACGCGCTTCGACCAGATCGCCGTCGAAGACCTGCCCGAGCGCGTGCGACAGCACAAGCCCGACGCGCCCATGACCATCCCCGGCGACAACCCCTCGGAGCTGCCCTCGATGGACGAGGTCGAGCGGCGCTACGTGCTCCACGTGCTCGACTCGATGCGGGGCAACAAGGCCGCCGCCGCGCGCATCCTCGGCTTCGAGCGCAAGACGCTCTACCGCAAGCTCGAGCGCTGGGGCATCCCCACGCGCGAAGAGGACCGCGAGCCGCGCCCCTAGCCTCGGCGCACGCTGATCGTCGGGGAGATCGTCCCCGTCACGCTTCTTCAGCGGCCCCTTTCCTCCCGACCCGAGGCGGATCGAACGGCCGGAGCGCGGCCGAGCGCGTGTGAATCAGCGCCCCGAGCGCGACGGCATCGCGCTTGCGCTGTGAGCGCCCACCGTGCCGCGGGGCCTCGAAAACACCTTGTTTCGTGCGGCGACCGTGCGCCCTCGCGGGGGCGCAACGCCGCTCGCGAGCTCGCGCGCGGCACGGCGGCGCATCGGCTCAACGGGGCGCTCGCGCGCCCCTTCGCTCTTCTGAAACCACTCGGAGAAAGACGCTTCATGGACTCTGCTCAGACCCCTCCGGCCGACGGACTCGAGGGCCTCCGCGCGAACTGGCGCGACGACCTTCGCGCGGGCTTCCTGGTGTTTCTCATCGCGCTGCCGCTGTGCCTCGGCATCTCGATGGCGTCGGGCTTCCCGCCCTTCGCGGGCGTACTCACGGCCATCATCGGCGGCCTCGTCGTCACGCCCTTCATGGGTGGACGGCTCACCATCAAGGGCCCCGCCGCGGGCCTGATCGTCATCGCCCTCGGCGCCGTCGAGGAGCTCGGCCACGGCGACAACGCGCGGGGCTACCACCTCGCGCTCGCGGCCATCGTGGTCGCGGGCCTCATCCAGGTCGGCTTCGGCCTCGTGCGCAGCGGGCGCCTCGGAGACTTCTTCCCCGCGTCGGCCGTGCACGGGATGCTCGCCGCCATCGGCATCATCATCGCCGGCAAGCAGATGCACGTCGCCCTCGGCGTGAGGCCCGAGGCGAAGAGCACCCTCGGGCAGATCCTCGAGATTCCCCACAGCCTCGCGCACTGCAACGTCGAGGTCGCCACCATCGGCCTCGGCAGCCTCGCGATCCTCTTCGCGTGGCCCAGGATCGCCGGGCGCGTCGCGAAGTACGTCCCCGGTCAGATGGTGGTGCTCCTCCTCGGCATCGCGCTCGGGTACGCCTTCGACCTCGGGCACCAGCACCGCTTCACCTCGCCCTTCGGCGGCACCCAGGAGGTCGGGCCCGGCACCCTCGTGGCCGTGCCCGACAGCCTCCTGCGCGTGGTGACCCTGCCCGACTTCTCGCAGCTCTTCTCGGCCACCTCGATCAAGTACATCGTGATGTTCGCGCTCGTGGGCAGCCTCGAGTCGCTGCTCTCGGCCAAGGCCATCGACACCCTCGACCCCTACCACCGCCGCTCGGACCTCGACCGGGACCTCATCGCCACGGGCGTCGGCAACACCCTCGCGGGCCTGCTCGGCGGCCTGCCGATGATCTCCGAGATCGTGCGCAGCTCGGCCAACGTGGGCAACGAGGCCAGGACCCGCTGGGCCAACTTCTTCCACGGCGCCGCGCTGCTGCTCTTCGTGAGCCTCGCGCCGGGCTTCGTGCACCGCATCCCCCTCGCGGCCCTCGCGGCGATGCTCATCTTCACGGGCTACCGCCTCGCGTCGCCCAAGGAGTTCGCCCACACCCTCAAGATCGGCCCCGAGCAGCTCTTCATCTTCGTCGCGACCATCGTCGCCACGCTCGCCACCGACCTGCTCGTCGGCATCGCCACGGGCATCGTGCTCAAGCTCGTGATGCACCTCGTCCGCGGCCTGCCCCTGCGCCGCGTGCTCAAGCCCGCCGTCGAGGTGAGCGAGTCGGCCGACGCGGTGCGCGTGACCGTGCGCGACGCCGCCGTCTTCACCAACTGGCTCGGCATCGCGCCGAAGCTCGCGTCCATCCCCGCGTCGCGCCACGTCGTCGTCGACCTCACCCACACGGTGCTCGTCGACCACACCGTGCTCGATCACCTCGAGGCGCTCGGCCGCGAGCGCGCCCGCGAGGGCGGCTCGCTGCGCGCCGTGGGCCTCGACGAGCACAGGAGCGTCGCCTCGCACCCCCTCTCGGCCCGCGTGCGCCCGCGCCCCGTGCTGGCGCGCTGAGGGAGGCGCCGTGAGCCACCGCCCGCCCGCCACCCTCGAGGACGCCCTCGCCGACGCCGCGCACCTGCTGCCCGACCAGGGCCCCATCGAGGTGTTCATCCACCACAACACCCTGCACGGCCTCCAGCACATGCGCTTCGAAGACGCGCTGCTCGAGGCCCGGCGGCTCCACGGCGCCGAGGGCCTGCTCACCGAGGCCCGCTACCGAGAGCGCATGGCCGGGGGGCGCCTGCGCGACGACGACCTGCGCGCCGTGCTGCGCGAGTCGTTCGCCGACCACGACCGCGGCCTGCGCGCGGGCGTCACCGCGGGCGAGGCGCGCCTCCTCGCCCTGCGCCACGGGCTCGTGCGCCACGACCCGGCCTCGCTCGCGTGGGCCCTCGGCGAGGCCCGCGAGCACCTGCGCCTGCGCGGCGACCTCGCGCCCGACGC
>JBDHVF010000098.1:0-15178 GCA_039809605.1 Polyangiales bacterium
TGTCGCGGTCTTCAGCGAGTCTCTGTGCCCTCCATCTCGTCCGGCTCCCCGCCCCCGAGGCGGGGGCGGGGCTGGGGGTGGGGGCCTCTTCCTCGCGCTCTTCCTCGCGCCCTCGCTCGCGCTCGCGCAGACCGTCCCCGCGCGCATCCGTCACCTCGTCGAAGCGCCCGCGCCGCAGGGCGCGCAGGGCGCCGCGGTGGTGGTGCTCGACCTCGCCATCGACGACGCGGGACGCGTCACGTCGGCCACCGTGCTTCGCTCGGGCGGAGCGGCGTTCGACGAGGCCGCGCTCGCCGCGGTGAGAGACTCGCTCTTCGACCCCGCGCGTGAGAACGGGCGCGCCGTCGCCTCACGGCTCACGTACCGCTACGCGTTCGCGGGACGCGGCGAGAGGCCCTCGGACGAAGACGCCCCGCGCCCCGGCGCGACCGTCACGAGCTCGCAGGAGGCCACCGTGCGCGCGCGCGCTCCGTCGCGCGAGACGTGGCGGCGCGAGCTCGTGGCCGAAGACCTGCGGCGCATGCCGGGGACGCGCGGAGATGCCCTGCTCGCGGTGCAGAACCTCCCCGGCGTGGGCCGTCCCGCCTTCGGGCAGGGCGCGTTCATCGTGCGGGGGAGCGACCCCGAAGACACGCTCGTCACGCTCGAGTCGCAGCCCATCGCGCTGCCCTTTCACTTCTACGGCCTCGCGACCACGGTGGCGACCGACCTCGTCGAGCGCATCGAGTTCATGCCCGGCAACTTCTCGGCGCGCTGGGGACGCGCCGCGGGCGGCGTGGTGAACGTCACGCTGCGCGCGCCGCGCCACGACAGGCCCCACGTGGCGGCCGACGTCGACCTCATCGACGCGGGCCTCGTGGCGTCGGTGCCCCTCGGACGCCGCGTGACGGTGATGGCGGGCCTGCGACGCAGCTACGTCGACGCGCTGCTCGCGGCCTTCGCGGCCGACGCGGCGGGCGCGTCGTTCTCGAGCCTGCCGGTGTACTGGGACTGGCAGCTCGCCGTCGACGTCGAGGCGGGGCCGCGCGATCAGGTGCGCGTGCTGGGCTCGGGCAGCGACGACTCGCTCGGGCTCAACGTGCCGTCGCCGTCGCCCGAGTACCCGGTCGACACGGTCTCGTACGGAAACCACATCGCCTGGCACGGCGCCCAGGCCCGCTGGCGCCATCGGTTCTCTCCGAGCGCCGAGCACACGCTCTCTCCGTCGGTCACGTGGACCACGTCGGACGTCTCCCTCGGCCCCGACGTTCGCTACGCGATCACGTCGACCACGGCCTCGGTGCGCGACGAGCTCGAGCTGCGCATGGGTCGTCACGCGCGCCTCTACGCGGGACTCGACGTGCAGGCGGGCACCACCGACGCGTCGATCGTGGCGCCTCCGCTCGCGACGAACGGGGTCGACGACGCGCCGGTGCGCTCGCGGCTGGTCACGTACCGTGACGCGCGGTCGTTCGTGAACCCCGCGGGCTACGTCGAGCTCTCGCTCGACCCCACGCGCGCGCTGCACCTGCTCGCGGGCGCGCGCGTCGACTGGTTCTCTCGCAACGGCCAGTGGTCGCTCGACCCGCGGCTGTCGGCCACGCTCGCGCTCGGCCCTCGGGTGTCGCTGCGCGCGGGCTTCGGCGCGTACACCACCACCCCGCGGGGCTACACGGTGCTGCCGGGCTTTGGCAACCCCGACCTCGCGCTCGAGCGCTGGCAGCACGGAGCCCTCGGCGTGCAATCGTGGCTCGTCGACGGCGTGCTCGAGCTCACGGTCGACGGCTTCGTGAAGTACGGCGACCACACGGCGGCCCCGTCGCAGCGGGTGGTCGTGCGCGACGGGCGCAGCGAGCCCGAGCGCTTCGCGAGCACGGGCAACGCGCGGGTGGTCGGCGCCGAGGCGATGCTTCGATTGCGTCCGGGGAGGCTGCCGCTGATCGCGTGGGTGTCGTACACGCTCCAACGCGCCGAGCGCCGCGACGACGCGAGCGGCGCCTGGTACGCGTCGCCGTGGGACCAGCCGCACATCTTCACCGCCGTGCTCGGCGCGGTGCTGCCGCACGGCTGGGAGGTGGGCGTGCGCGCGCGCTTCACGTCGGGCTCGCCCGAGCCGCGGGTGACGGGCGCGCTCTACGACAGCGACCACGACATCGCGCTCACCTACGTCGACACGCAGAACCCGGCGAGGCTGCCCGACTTCTTCTCGCTCGACGCGCGCGTGGCGAAGCGCTTCCGATGGGGCCCGGTGGAGCTCCAGGTGATCGCCGAGGTGCTCAACGCGACCAACCAGATGAACGTCGAGAGCCGCGTGTACAGCTTCGACCGGCGCACGAGCACGCCCGTCACGGGGCTGCCCATCCTGCCGAGCATCGGGCTCCGCGGGGAGTATTGAGCGACGCGACGCGTCGGGCCGCCGCGATACGGTCCAGCTCGAGATGACCGGGATCGTCTCGGGGCGCTGTGCACAGCGGTTGGAGATGACCGCGATCATCTCGAAGCGCTGTGCACAGCGGTTGGAGATGACCGCGATCATCTCGAAGCGCTATGCACAGCGGTTGGAGACAACCGCGATCATCTCGGAGCGCTGTGCACAGCGGTTGGAGATGACCGGGATCATCTCGGAGCGCTGTGCACAGCGGTTGGAGATGACCGCGATCATCTCGGGGTGGTGGGGCTCCCTCGCTCCGTTGCGTTTCTGCACCATCTCTCGCACGAATTTTTCTTCGCTCGTCTCCCTCAAGTCGGCCTCGGGCCTCGCCGATAGAACGGAGCGACTGCGGCACACGGGGCACCGGCGGCCCCGCGGCAACCATCGTCCACCGTGAACGGGGAGGTTCTCATGACGCTTCCATTCCAGGTCTCCGAGGTCGTCAGGCCGGTGCGCGTCGACGCGCGTCGCGCGATCGCCATCTCGTACAAGCTCCAGCGGCGCGCGCCGAAGCGCGTGTCGGCGAGCGCCCGCAAGTGCCTCGAGCAGCTCCACGCGCGCACCGAGGCGCTGATCGCCGCGCGCCGCGCTCGCGGGGCCGCGCCCGCTCCCGTCGACAACCGCGAGGTCATGCGGTCGCTCCTCAACGCGTGGGGCGCGCTGCGGGGGCGCCTCGTGGCGCTCGCGAAGCTCGACGCGCGCGAGGTGCCCGAGGCGGCCGAGGCGCTGGCCCTGCTCGCGGCGATCTTCCCCCCGGGGCGCGCCATCATGAAGGCCGACCAGGAGTCGCTCTGGGTCGACAGCCGCGACGCGCTCGACGCGATCGACCAGGGAGGCCACGAGGAGAAGGTCAACCGCCTCGCGGGCGACTTCGTGCTGAAGGCCGTTCGCAAGGCGCACCGCGCGGCCGGCGTCGCGCTCGGTCTCACCAACGCCACCGCGCCCGCCGGCGACGCGGGCGTCGACCTCAGGCCGCTGCTCGACGCGGTCACCGAGTCGATCGCGGCCTACGCGCTCCAGCTCGTCGCGGGCACCGACGCCGACGACCCCGAGGCCGTGCGCGACGTCGCCCACGCGCTCGACCCCATCGTGCAGCACCGCAAGCGCGCGAAGGGCCGCCGCGGCGAGTCCGTCGACGAGGGGAGCGACGGCGAGCAGCCCGTCACGCACGAAGACGCGCCCGTCCCCGTCGACGCGCCCGCGGCCAACGACAGCCCCGCGCAGAAGGGCCGCCGCGTCGCCTGACCGTCGCCCGCCGTCGGGTAGAATGCGCGCATGAACGCGCCCGGCGACCAGCCCAGAAAGCTCCGCACCTTTCGAGACATCATCGACGCGCTGCCCGAGCACATGACCGGTCAGGTCATCGCCGGGCGCCTCGTGGTGATGCCGCGCCCCGCGCCCGCGCACATCAACGCCGCCAGCGCGCTCGGTCACCTCCTCGGCCCGCCCTTTCAGCGTGGCTTCGGAGGCCCCGGCGGGTGGTGGATCCAGGCCGAGCCCGAGCTCGTGCTGGGCATCGACCCCGACTTCGAACCGATCGACCCCGACCTCGTGGGGTGGCGCCGCGAGCGCATGCCGCACCTGCCCGAGACGGCCGCGTTCGACACCGTGCCCGACTGGGTGTGCGAGGTGCTCTCGCCGAGCACCGAGGTGCACGACCGCGCCGAGAAGATGCCCTTCTACGCCCGCGCGGGCGTCGAGCACGCGTGGCTCGTCGACCCCGTCGAGCGCACGCTCGAAGCGTTTCGTCGCGACGGGGCGGTGTTCCGCCCGGCGGGCGCGTGGCGCGGCGACGCGCGCGTGCGCGTCGAGCCCTTCGACGCCGTCGAGATCGACCTCGCGTACCTCTGGGCGCGCTGAGATACTCGCGCGCGATGAGCGTCCTCTTTCGCACGTCGGGCACGGTCGCGGGCCCCGGGGTCTTCTTGAAGCGCGGGGGCGGAGGCGTCTCTCCCGTGCGCATGCCCGTGACCGTGGCGGTGATCGAGCGGCCCGACGGGCTGGTGCTCGTCGACGCGGGCTGGTCGCGCTTCACCTGCGCGTGGCCCGAGCGCGACCCGGGCCGCGCGACGAGCTTCTTCCTCGGGCTCGACGTGAAGCCCGAAGACGCCGTCGCCTCGCAGCTCATCTCGCTCGGCTACGCGCCGGGTGACGTGAGGCACGTCGTCGCCACGCACCTGCACATCGACCACGCGGGCGGCGCCGTCGACTTCCCCTCGGCCACCGTGCACTGCTCCGCGCGCGAGTGGGAGGCGCTCCCCCGCGGCGCGCTCGGCGGCTACGACCTGCGCACCCTCGACCTGCCGCGCGTCGAGAAGCACGCGCTCCACGGCCCGCCCGCGCTCGGCTTCGGCGCGTCTGAAGACCTCTTCGGCGACGGCACGGTGCTGCTGCTCGACGCGCGCGGGCACACGCGGGGCTCGACGGCCGTGGCCGTGAAGCTCTCCGAGGGCTGGTGCGTGCACGCGGGCGACGCCGCGATGTTCGCCGACGACTTTCACGACGACGCGTCGAAGCCGCCGAGCCTCTACATGCGCGCCCTCTCGTGGAGCGTCGCGGCCCAGCGCGAGACCTACGCCCGCCTGCTCGACGCCGAGACCGGGCACGGCGCGCGCGTGGTGCCGTCGCACGACCCCGCGGTCTTCGAGTCGCTGCCGCACACCCGCGAAGACGCCTGGCCCTGCGCGTGGACCCGCGCGAAGCCCAAGCCCCAGAAGCCCTCGAAGCGCGCGTGACGCGCGGTTCCGCCGCGCGGCGATCTACGCTATGAGTCGTGCGCGCGCCGTCGGCGCGGCGCGCATCGAAAGGCGGAGCGCTCCCCCATGAAGCCCCTGCGTTGGACGTGCCTTGCCCTCGCCCTCGCGAGCTGCGGCGACGAGACGACCCCCGGCGGAGGCGCGACGCCCGCCTGCGTGCCCGACCGCGCGCAGTGGACGTCGACCGTGCGCGCGCAGGTCGAGCGCCAGTGCGGCGCGTGCCACGGGGCCTCGCCCCTCTACGGCGCGCCCTTCACGCTCCTCGACTACGACGCCAACGTCGCGGGCGCCGCGGGCCGTCGCCGCGTCGACCGCATCGCGGCGAGGCTCATGGCGGGCACGATGCCCCCGTCGGGCACCCCCGCGCCGCCCGACGACGTCGCGCGGTCGATCGTACAGTGGGCGAGCTGCGGCGCGTCGACGCCGACGCCCGGCGTGGGGCTGCGCGCGAGCGCGCCGGTGTTCCGCTCGCCCGACGCGGCGCCCGCGGGGTTGCCCTCGTTCGAACTGCGCGCCGACAACTTCGCCGTCACGCGGGAGCTCACCGAGCGCTACCAGTGCTACGCGCTCGACCTGCCGATCACGGCCCCGCGCTTCGCGCGGCGCTTCGAGATCGTGATCGACCACCCCGAGGTGGTGCACCACGTGGTGCTCCTGCGCGACGCCGAGCGCACGGCCCCTTCGAACGCCTTCGAGTGCCAGAGCATGAACGCCGGGGCGCAGTTCCTCTACGCGTGGGCGCCGGGGCAGAGCGCGTTCCAGTTCCCCGAAGGGGGGCTGCGCATGACGCCCGGCGAGCGCTTCGTGCTCCAGTTTCACTACAACAACGGCGCGGGGCGCGAGGGCTTCAGCGACCGCTCGGGCGTGCGCGTCTTCCACGACGCCCCCGGCGGCACCGAGTACGGCATGATCGCGATGGGCCCCACGGCGTTCTCGATCCCCGCGCACAGCACGGGCAGCGTCGAGAGCGCGTGCACCGTCGCGCCGGGCTCGCGCATGCTCGCGGGCCTGCCCCACATGCACGGCATCGGCACGGGCTTCTCGCAGCGCCTGCTCCGCGCGAGCGGCGCCGTCGAGCCCGTGCTCGACCTCCAGGGCTGGTCGTTCGACTCGCAGCTCTTCTACGACCTGCCCGTCACCTTCGGCGCGGGCGACCGCATCGTCACGCACTGCGACTACAACAACACCCGCGCCGCGCCGACGCGCCAGGGCTCGCACACCGGCGACGAGATGTGCTTCAACTTCGCGTATGTCACGCCGCCGCCCGCGGCGCGCCTCTGCGACGAGGCGATCACGCCCACGACCGACGTGGTCTACCGCCCCGGCGCGTGCGCGCAGCCCGGCGCGCCCACCGACCTGCCGCTCGTCGAGGGCTCCATCGCCGTCGGCGACGTCCCGGCGCTCGCCGGGGGAGAGCTCCCCGCGGGCCGCTGGGTGCTCCAGGGCATCACGTACCACCTCTCGTCGGCGATGACCGTCGCGGGCGCCGTCGACCTCATGCAGAGCGGCGTGCGCTCGCGCGGCCAGGCGTGGATCGAGCAGGGCCGCATCACCGCCGACCTCTCCACCACGCTCAACCTCGCGCTCGCGGGCGGCGTGCGCTACGCGCGCGAGCTCCCGCTGTCGTTCTCGGCGACCTTCACGGGCGCCTCCACGCCGCTCGCGCTCACGGCCACGTGCCCGCCGGGCGGCGGCACGGGCGTGCCCACGACGCTGCACTACGGCGTCACGGGCGACACGCTGGTGATCGGGCCTCCGGGCGCGATGACCGCGGGCGTGATGATCACCCCGCGCTACACCTTCCGCCGCGCGAGCTGACGCTCAGCCCGGCGTGATGATCCGCAGGTCGAGGCCGCCCGGGTACATGTACGAGGTGTACGGGGCGATGCCGTAGACCTTGATGCCGAACTGCTGGTTGCCGTCGCCGCGCAGTCGGTGGGGTCCCGCCATGATGGGCAGCGTGTAGACGGTGTAGCCCGAGACGTTCTCGGCCGAGCCGCGCAGGGGGGCGCCGTCCATGGTGAGCGACGAGCCCATGGGGGTGACCACGTTGAGAAAGTTCTGCGGGTACGTGGTGGGCACGTAGAAGTCGTAGCTGGTGCGGTACTGCTGCACGGGCACTTCGAAGACCATCGCGGGGTCGCCCGCCGAGGCGCCCGACGTGGCGTCGCCCTGCCCGATCATGTACTGCGCGACGAGAAACGCGCGCGTGCCCGTGACGCGAAAGCTCGCCGTGGTGGCGAACTCGAGCACCTGCCCGGCGTTGAGCGTCTCCGAGGGGCGCACGCCCGGCGGGTCGTACGTGAGCCGGTTGCCGTCGGCCTGCGACACGATGCGCACCACCGACGGGAGCGTGCCCCGGTCGCGCAGCGCCGACACGAAGTAGTCGCGGCCCCAGGTCTCGTTGGGAAAGAGCTGCTCCTCGAGGTGGTCGCACGCGGGGCGCGCGCCCGGCACGTTGGTGCAGTCGTGGCCGACGAACACCGCCACGGGAAGCGTCGAGGTGATGGCCGTGCCCGTGAGGTCGCCCGCGCCCGTGCCCACGAGCTCGAGCACGTCGCCCTGCTGGAGCGAGAAGGTCGCCTGCGAGCCCGGCGGGATGGGCGTGACCCCGCTGCCCACCGCGATCTGCGCCGTCGGCCGCACGGTCACCTGCGTGGTCTCGCCGGTCACCGCGACGATGGTCGCGAAGCCCCCGAGGTACACCGTGCCCGCCGACGAGCGCGCCGCCCAGTTGGGGAAGGTCGACACCGTGTACCGCTGCGTGAGCACGCCCTGGGGCAGCAGGAGCGAGGCGTCGTTGGTGAACGACGCGTATCCCTGCGGGCTGCGGTAGGTGAGCGGGTTGAACTGGTAGGCCGCGATGGGGCCGTTGGTGTGCACGTGGTACGCGCCGTTGCGGCGCAGCGCCGAGCGCGCGGGGTTGTTGCCCTGGCAGAGCGGATGGCCGGGCGAGGGGCAGCCCGCGAAGGACGTGTCGCGCTGGATGAGCTCCTGCACCCACGGGAGCGTCACCGTCTCGATGGCGCCGGGCGCGAGCGTGAGGTTGCGCGGCGCGGTGAGGCCGCCGCCCGTGATGCTGGCCTCGACCGCGTAGGTCTGCGGGTTCGAGAGCACCACGGCGTAGTCGAACGCGGTGCCGAGCTGCGAGTTGGCCGTGACCGTCGCCCAGTAGTCGCAGCCCAGGTACGAGCGCCCGAGGGCGGCGTCGTCGCAGCGGCTCACGCAGCGGCCGCCCACGCAGGCCTGCCCCGAGGCGCCGTCGCACATGGGCCCGGGCGTCCACCCGCCGCCGTCGGCGCGGCACGTCTCCACCTGCTGCTCGTGGCCCGCGGTGATGCCGCAGCGCGAGAGCCCCGGCATGCACACTCGGCAGCCGATGTTGGGGAAGCACGTCGTGCCCGAGGCGCAGTCCATCTGGTTGATGGCCTCGCCCATGTCGTTGCACTCGTAGCGCTGGTTGCCCGAGCACAGGATCATCCCGGGCCTGCACCGCTGCGGCCCGTTGTCGAAGCTCGGCCCGCCGTCTCCCTGCGGGCCGGCGTCGCCGTCGTCGGGGCCGTAGCTGGGTGGGGGCTGCGAGGTGCACCCGAGGAGCCCCACGAGGCCGCACAAAGCAAGGGCGTTGCGCTGCATCATGGGCACGGGTTCTAGCAGCGCTCCGAGGGCATCGTCCATTCGCGCGCGGGAGGCTTCTGCTCCCCGCGGTGAGGTTCACTACCGGACGTGCACGGTGAAGCGCGCGAGCGCCGAGAAGGGCGTGCCGGGCGTGAAGTGCATGTCGGTGACCGTGCCGTAGCGCTGCCCGCCGGCGGGCGGGTTGCAGCGCGGGAGGCCCGGCGTGAGGCACTCGCCGCGCAGGCGCGAGTCTTGTTCGAACTGGGCCTCGCGCCACGTCGAGTCGAAGAGGTTCTCGGCCTGGAGCGCGAGCTCCCACCACCCGCGGCGGTAGCCGACCTGGGCGTTGAAGATCGCGAAGCCCTCGGCCGTGAGGTCGCGCCCGGGGTCGGCCGGGCGGTCGCCCACGGCGCGCATGCGCACCGAGCCGTAGAAGCCGCTCGGGTGCCGCGCCGAGAGGCCCGCCGACGCGACGAGCGTGGGCGCGAGCGCGACCGCGTCGCCGTTGCCCGCGTTGCCCACGTATGTCGCGTTCACGAGCGAGACGTCGACGTCGGCGCGCAGCCACGGGAGGATGGACCAGCGCACCTCGCCGGTGAGCCCGAGCCTGCGCGAGGGGCCGCGGGCGTCGGTGGTGCCGTCGTCGCCGACCCACACGAGCTCGCTGTCGAGGTCGAGGCCCCAGGCCGAGACGGCCGCGTCGAGGCGTCCCCCGACGCGCACGCGCGCGCCGACCTCGTAGCCGAGGCCCCGCGCGAGGGGGGTCACCGCGCCGTCGCGGCGGACCACGCCGCGCGCGTCGTTCGAGTGGAAGCCCGAGCCGAAGTTGGCGTAGAGGTCGAGCCACCGCGCGGGCGAGATCACGAGCGTGGCCTTGGGGCTCGCGATGCCGGCCTGGCGCGAGCCGCTCGCGTTGGGGTCGGGCATGGAGAGGCCCGCGCGGCGGTCCTCGACGTTGAAGTCGAAGAGGTCGGCGCGCGCGCCGAGCACGAGGCGGATCCAGCGCGCGGGCACGACCTGCTCCTCGGCGTAGAGCCCGACGGAGCTCTCGGTCACGCCCGAGAGGTTGACCGTGTCGACGCGCTCGCGGGCCGGCGCGTGGTGCAGCCCGTTCTCGATCACGTCGGCGCGGGCCTGCGCGCCGACGGCGCTCACGAAGCGCCAGGAGCCCAGGGTGTCGGTGCGCCGGTAGGCCGCGCGAAGGCCCGCGGTGGTGCGCGCGTCGGTCTGCTCGATCATGTCGCCGCGCGCGGGGTCGTCGGCGAAGAAGGTGAAGTTCGAGAAGAGGTCGAACTGGTAGCGCAGCACCCACGCGGTGGCTTCGAACGACGAGGTGTCATCGATGCGGTGCGCGAGCTGCGCGTGCGCGGAGTAGCGCGTCGACTGGCCCCCCTCGTGGGGGTCGACGGCGTCGAAGCGCGAGAAGCCCGACGAGGGGTCGTCGGCGAGGCGCGAGGGCACCTGGCCCGAGGCGTTCCACGCGCCGCCGTAGCTCATGAGCGTGAGGGTGAAGCGCGTGCGGCCCGAGGGGGCGTACGTCCACCGCCCCACGAGGTTGAAGCGGTCGTACGCGAGCGGGTGCACGAAGGGGCCGTCGTCGTGCGCGAGCTCGGCGGCGAGGTAGCCGCGCAGGCCCGCCCCCTCGGTGCGCACCACGCCGAGCAGGCGGCGGTGGCCGTACATGCCCCCTTCGAGCGAGAGGGTGGTGTCGGGCACGCTGCGCAGGTACTGGAGGTCGATCGCGCCCGCGGTGGCGAAGTCGCCGTCGGCCGCGCGGTACGGCCCCTCGTGCACGTCGACCCGCTCGACGAGCTCGGGGATGATGAAGTGCGGGTCGGCGTAGCCCTGCCCGTGCCCGTGGCTGACGTTGTTGAAGGGCACGCCGTCGACCGAGAGGGCCACGTCGGTGCCGTGGTCGGCGTCGAAGCCGCGGAGGAAGTACTGGTTGGCCTTTCCCCCGCCCGCGTGCTGCACGACGAGCATGCCCGGCGCGACTTCGAAGAGGTCGGCGGGGCGCGTGCGCGGGCGGAGCTCGAGGTCGCGCTGGCGCACGGTCGCGTCCGAGGCCGCGGACATCGGCGGCGGCGCGCGGATCGTGGCCTCGTCAACCCGTTCGCCCGCGGCTGGCGTAGAGGCATCGGCCGCGGCGCCCGCGTCGCCCGTCGACTGCGCGAAGGCCACACCGCTCGCCCCGAGCGACGCCGTCAGGCTGAAAACAGCGATGAATCCGATGCGTGCCACGAACCCCATGCTCGTAACACACAGTACGGTGCTACGAAACAAACGGATCGTGACACCCTAGAGAAATCGATGAGCGAGGCGCAGGGCGAAGGTGACGAGGCCGGCGGCGAGGGTGACGGCGAGCACGGCCGACGTGGCCGGGTGGGCGAGCACGCGGGTGACGGGGAGCGCGCGCCGCGTGGCCCACGGAGCCGTGACGGCGACGGCGAGCGTGAGGAGGAAGAGCAGCGGGCCCATGAGGTGCGCGGCGAAGGCGCCGAGCGGGTGGCCGTGGGCCATGCACGCGAAGCTGGTAGTGAGCCCGCAGCCGGGGCAGGGCACGTGCGTCATCGCTTCGAAGGTGCAGGGCGGCAGGCCGAGCTGCTGGTGCGTGCCGAAGCCGCGCGGGTCGGGGCGCAGCCACGCGGCGAAGGCGAGCACGGCCCACGACCCGAGGCCCGCGATGGCCCAGAGGAGCCGCGTGGGCCACGTGGGCTCGGGCCGCGCGGGCGCGTCGGCGAGGGGGGCGGGGTGCATCGCGTGGGTTGTACCACCGGCCTCGATGGGGTTGGTATCCTCGCGCCGATGCGCGCGCCAGCCCTGACGCTCTCCATGCTCGTACACGTGACCCTCTCGGCGACGGCGCTCGCGCAGGACGCGGGCGTCGTCGACGCGCCGGCGGTCAACCCCATGGGCGTGGTGATGGCCGCGCGCGGCGCCGCGTCGACGGTGGTGCTGAGCCACACGCGCAGGCACCGCGGCGCGCAGCCCTACGAAGAGACCCTGCGCATGCCGCTCGTGCGCGGGCGCTGCTACGAGCTCATCGGGTACGCCACGGGCGCGTCTCCGGTGTTCGCGCAGGTGCTCGCGGGCCGCGCGCGCGTGGGCGACTCGCTCGCGATGACCAACTCGGTGGGGCGCGCCGCGCGCCGGCGCTTCTGCGCGGTGGAGCCCGGCGAGCTCTACGCCCTCGAGGTGCGCGCCGAGGGGGAGGCCTGGTGGTACCTCGCGGTGGTGCCCACCGACGGGGCCGTCGACGCGGGGGTCGCCGCGCGCCCGTCACAGACGGCGGACGCAGGGGCGGGCGTCGCGACGCCGACGGAGCGCTTCCCCGTGGGCGGCGGCGACGACTACGTGGCGCGGCAGATCCAGGCCTTCGCGCGGCAGCGGCCGGGCATCGAGGGGCTCACGCGCGCGGCCCGCGTGACGCTGCCCACGAACGGCGTGTACGAGGCGCCGGTGGTGATCCCCACGGGGCGGTGCGTGCAGGCGGTGGCCGCGGGCGTGCCCAGCGTGGCCGACCTCGTCGTCGAGCTCGAAGACCCCGCGGGCCACCGCGTCGCGCAGGACGCCACGCGGCGCAACGTCGAGAGCGTGCGCCACTGCGCGTCGTACGCGGGCGCCTTTCGCATGCGCGTGCGGGTGTTCTCGGGCGCGGGGCTCGTGGGCGTGCAGTGCCTGCTCGAGCCGTAGACTACTCGCGGCTCGCGTGGTCGTGACGCGCGGCGTGGTGGCCGTGACGGCCCCGCGCGCGACGGCGGATCACCCGGCGCAGACGCACGCCCTCGCGGCACTGCGCGTCGCCGTCGGGGCACCCGATGCGCACGTGGAAGTGGTTGTCGTGCGGGGAGACCCCGCGCGGCTGAAGGAGCGTGAGGGCCGCGCGGTCGATGAGGGACTGCTCGACGCCGTGCTCCCTCGCGTGCGCGAGGAGCCTCGCGCGCAGCGGCGCGGAGATGAACACGCGCTCGACGGTGACCCTGCGGTCGGTGAGCAGCTCCTCGACGAGGGCCCAGTTGCGCGCGGTGTCGAACACGTAGCGCCCGTCGAGCGAGCGGCCGTTGGCGTCGAACGACACGTAGTCGTCGAGGTCGGCGGGCGCGCCCGCGCCGCGCGCGGTGGCGTGGCGCGCGAAGAGGCCCACGTCGGCGTCGCGGCCGCTCTGGTGCGAGCGGTGCCGCGCCACGAGCCCGCCGTGCTCGGCCGAGAGGTCGCCCACGGTGATCCTCGCGTTGAAGCGCCGGCGCATCGACGCGCCCACGCGCTCGAGCAGGCCCACGAGCTCCTCGGTGCCCCAGTGCAGCACGCGCCCCGGCATGAAGCGCACGCCCTCGCCCTCGGTGAGGTGACGGCCGTGCACGAGCGTGCCGCTGTTGGCCCACCCCAGCGAGGCGCTCGGCGGGAGCCTCGGCCGCGCGGCGCGCCCCGAGGTGCGCACCCCGCGTGACGACGGCGCGCGCGGTCGAGCGCCGCGCACCTGCGCAGATGTCTCGGGCGCCCAGAGCAGCGCCGTGATCAGCGCCGCGACCCATCCCAACGACCCTGAAAGTCTCCGCACGGGAGCGATGCTCTATCAAACCGGCCCGCGCGCCCTCCACTCTTTGGCAATCACAACATTTGACAGCCTGCGCGAGCGTTCAGTAGCGTACGCTTCCACGCCACGCCATCGCGGCGGAGAAGGGACGGGCGCATGCAGCCTCTCACCGAACGTCAGGAAGCGATCCTCGAATTCATCCGCCGTTCGATCCGCGAGCGGGGCTACCCCCCGACGCTGCGCGAGATCGGCGCGCAGATGAGCATCCGCTCGACCAACGGCGTGAGCGACCACCTCCGCGCGCTCGAGCGCAAGGGCTACCTGCGCCGCGAGGACATGAAGTCTCGCGCGCTGCGCCCCACGACGCCCGACGGCGACGGGCGCGGGGCCGACGGCGAAGACCCCGCGTACGACATCCAGATCGACGTCGAGCCCGCCAACCAGGCGGTGTCGGTGCCCCTCGTGGGCCGCGTGGCGGCGGGCCCGCTCACCTTCGCCACGCACAACGTCGAGCAGCAGATCATGATGGACCCGACGCTGCTGCGCGGGGCCTCGGGCGGCGAGACCTTCGCGCTGCGCGTGCGCGGCGACTCGATGATCGACGCGGGCATCAACGACGGGGACATCCTCTTCGTGCGCCGGCAGGAGACCGCGGCGCGGGGCGAGATCGTCGTGGCCCTGGTGGGCGACGAGGCCACGGTGAAGCGGTACTTCCCCGAGCGCGACCACGTGAAGCTCCAGCCCGAGAACAAGCACCTCGCGGCCATCTACGTGCGCAAGACCGAGCTCGGGGGCTTCCGCATCCTGGGCGTGGTGGTCGGGCTCTTTCGCACGGTGGCGTCGCCGAAGGCGACGTGATGTTCGCGCCGCTGCTCGTCGGCTCTGCGCTCGCGGGCGCCGCCACCGTCGGCAGCCTCGTGCAGCACTACCGCCGCCAGCTCGGCCCGATGACCCTCGCCGAGGTGCGCGCCCTCGCCGAGCTCTCGCCCACGCCCATCGCCCTCTGCCGCGAGGGCTACGTGAAGATCGTCGGCACGCTCGGCTGCGACGCGCCCCTCCGCAGCCTCTACGGCGACGCCCTCGTGGCGGTGCGCGAGGTGCGGCACTACACCGTCGAGGGCCGCGGCGCGTCGGCGGCGCGCGCCCTCTCGCGCGTCGAGCGCTCGACCGCGCCCTTCTGGATCGAGGACGACTCGGGGCGCATCGCGCTCGACCCCGCCGCCGCGCGCATCGACTACGAGCTCGACGGCGCCGAGGCCGAGCCCATGATCGAGGAGCTGCGCCTGCGCGCCGGCGAGCGCGTCGCCGTGCTGGGCGCGGTGCGCCGCGAGGTGACCGTCTCGCACCACCCCATGCGCCGCTCGGCCGCGCAGCACGACCTGGGGCTGCGCTTCGCGTCGCCGCCGCTGGTGACCTGGCGCACCGAGCCCGAGGTCTACCCGAAGCTCCTGCCGCCCGCGGGGGCGGCGGCGCTGTCGGCCAGCTCCGTCGCCCTCGCGATCCTCGGCGCCATCCTGCGCGTGTGACCGGTCAGGTGCCCGTGGCGGCGCCCGCGCGGGCGAGCGTCACGGCGGGCTCGGCGTCGGCCGCGTCGTTGTCGTTCTCGACCTCGCCGCGCCCGGTGACCCGCGCGCGCGTCACGTCGATGCCGTAGTGCCGCGCGCGCTGGTAGAGCGTCGAGCGCGAGATGCCGAGCGCCTCCGCGGCGCGGCGCATGTTGAAGCCCATGTGCGCGAGCACGCGCTCGATGTGGGCGCGCTCGACGTCCTCGAGGCTGAGGGCCGTCGGGTCGATCACGCCCAGCAGCGCGGCGGGCTCGGGGCGCGCGGCGGGCGGGGCGGGGCGGGGGGCGCGCGCGGG